>CAITND010000032.1 GCA_903893625.1 uncultured Oscillatoriales cyanobacterium | reverse complement strand
TAAAAAACACTTAAAAGTAAGTAGACAACGGGAAGAACACGCTAAGAAAGCAGCGCGTAACGTATGCACATCTAACGATGTAGTCGTCTATGAAGATTTAAGTGTTAGAAATCTGGTTAAAAACCATTGTTTAGCTAAATCAATTAGTGATGCAAGTTGGTATTTGTTGAGAAAATGGATAGAATATTTTGCTGCTAAATTTGATAAATTAGCAATTCCTGTTGCACCCCATTACACTTCGCAGAAATGCAGTAATTGTGGGGTAATAGTGAAAAAATCTCTATCAACCCGCACCCATATTTGTAATTGTGGATGTGAGTTACATAGAGATACAAATGCCGCAATTAATATTCTTAATCTTGGTAAACAAACTAGGGGAGGGCATCCCCGAAGTAACGCTAATGGACTGGAAACCTCTACTCTTCTTGGGGAAACCTTGGTTGAGCAAGTATCCAGGTTGAAGTTAGAATCTCAGCGTCTTCAGACCTGAGAGTGTCAACTCAGGATTTAGGTTCAGGCATCACCTGTTAGAGTTGATTAGGAGGTTGCCCTCCTAACCTCTCCTTCAGAAGCGTGGCTCCTTGATAATTCCATATTAATTAAAACACTTCTGCACCTTCAAACTGTTTAATATTTTGCAGTTTTGCGGACTCTCCACAGGTGCGAGGAGTCGGTAACATTTTACCAGGGTTGGCTAAACCTTTGGGGTTAAAAACTGCTCTCACCCATTGCATTGTTTCTAAATCAACTTCGTTGAACATTTGGGGCATATAACATTTTTTATCTGCACCGATACCATGTTCACCGGATAAACTTCCCCCGACTTCAACGCAAATTTTAAGAATTTCACCGCCAATTTCTTCAACGGTTTCTAACGCGCCTGCAACGGAGTTATCATATAAAATTAAAGGATGTAAATTTCCATCTCCAGCATGAAATACATTAGCAATGCGATAACCGTATTTTTCGCTTAAAGCTTCAATTTCTTTCAAAACATAAGCCATTTTTGTCCGAGGAATTACGCCATCTTGGACATAATAATCAGGACTGACATGACCCGCCGCCGCGAAAGCAGCTTTGCGTCCTTTCCAAATTTTTAACCGATCTTCGGGGTTACTGGCGGTGGTAATATTTCGCGCCCCATTTTTTCTACAAATTTGACTAACCCGTTGTTTATTAGTATCAACTTCAACTTGTAACCCATCCAGTTCAACGAGTAAAATTGCTCCCGCATCACGGGGATATAAGCCAATTTTTACCACATCTTCAACGGCATTAATACTGAGGTTATCCATAATTTCCATTCCCCCAGGAATAATACCGGAACTGATAATATCAGAAACCGCAGTTCCGGCTGCTTCTAAGTTCGTAAAATCCGCTAATAAAACACAAATTGATTCTGGTGCTTTGAGAATTCTTAAGGTGATTTCGGTGGCAATTCCTAATGTTCCTTCTGAACCGACAAATAATCCGGTTAAATCATACCCTGGCATTTCAGGGATATCGCCACCAATATCCACAATAGAACCATCGGTCGTGACAATTTTTAAACCTAAAATATGGTTGGTTGTCACCCCATATTTTAAACAATGAACCCCACCAGAATTTTCGGCAACATTTCCCCCAATAGAACAAATAATTTGACTAGAAGGATCAGGTGCATAATAAAATCCAGCACCACTAACTGCTTGTGTCACCCAATTATTAATCACTCCTGGTTGTACCACAACCCGTTGATTTTCTAAGTCAATATCTAGGATTTTTCCCATTAAAGTGGTGACAATTAACACGCAATCTTCTACGGGTAAAGCACCTCCTGAAAGTCCTGTTCCTGCACCTCTAGCGACCCAAGGAATAGAATTGCGATCGCAAATTTTAACGGCTTCTGCTACTGCTTCTGTAGTTTTGGGAAGTATAACTAATGCCGGACGTTGGCGATAGCTGGTCAGTCCATCACATTCATAAACTAGCAATTCTTCGCGGCGTTGAATAACCCATTTTTTACCAACAATGGCTTCAAATTGTTGAATTAAGGGTTGCCAGTTTCGGCTTGGTTGTGATTTTTGAGCCAGCATAGGGATAATAATCAGGAGAATTAGAGATTTTTTTATATTATATCGTTCTTTTCTTGATTTTTGGCAAACATTTTATTAATGAAGTATTGTTTCAAGAAGTCAGGAACTCATTTGAGTGGGCAGATCAATAATAAATTCACATCCTTCTCCTTCGCTAGAGTTAAAATTCAACTTTCCCTGATGTTTTTGGACAATAATTTCATAGCAGGTTGTTAATCCTAATCCCATCCCTTTACCCACAGGTTTTGTTGTAAAAAATGGGTTAAATAATTGAGATTTGAAAACTTCTGAGATTCCTCCGCCATTATCTTTAATCCGAATTCTGATCTCATTGGGATTAATTGTTTCTGTGATAATCCAAATAGTCGGTGTCATGCCGGGAGAAATTTTTGATCCGATTCCTGACTCTAAAGCATCAATTGAATTCGTTAATAAATTTAAAAATACTTGATTAATTTGACTGGCATAGCAGGTGACATGGGGTAAATTATCGTAGGATTTAATAATTTCAATCTCAGGGCGTTGTCCTTCAGATCGTAGCCGATATTGTAAGAGTAATAAGGTACTATCTAGTCCTTGATGTAAATCGACAGGTTTAATATCCGATTCTCCTAAACGAGAAAAAATCCTTAATGCTAAAATAATGGTGCGAATTCGTTCCGTTCCTCGTTCCATAGAGCCGAGAATATTTTGTAGGTCATTAATGATAAAATCTAAATCGAGTTCTTGTAAAAAAGCTTGAATATTTGTACTAGGTTGAGGATATTCTTTCTGATATAAATTAATTAAATTTAATAAATCTTGAATATATTGTTGAGCAGGTGCTAAATTTCCTGAAATAAAACTAATCGGATTATTAATTTCATGAGCAATTCCAGCCATAAGCTGTCCTAAACTCACCATTTTTTCTTTTTGAATCAGTTGAGCTTGAGTTAATTTTAATTCATTGACCGTTAATTGAAGCTGAGAATTTTGTTGTTTGAGTTGACTTTGTAACTTTTGAATCGTCAATTGATTTTGAATCCGAATTAAAACTTCTTCAAATTGAAAGGGTTTAGTAATATAGTCTACTCCTCCCGCTTGAAAGGCTTTGACTTTATCCAAAATATCATCTAAAGCACTTAAGAAAATGATCGGAATATTGCGAGTTCGTTCATCTTGTTTAAGCTGTTCGCACACTTGATAACCATTCATTCCCGGTAGATTAATATCAAGTAAAATTAGATCTGGTAAAATGGTTTTTACTGCCGTTAATGCCATTTGACCGTTAATCGCTTTACGAACATTATATCCCTGGCTTACCAGCATTTGAGATAAAAATCGTAAATTAGCTGGGGTATCATCAACAACAAGAAGATCGGCTTTAGGTTGATTGTTTGAAGACTGATTCATATTTTATTCTTGCTTGATTGATGCTGAAAGGTTTTTGTGTTGTATAATTAGAGATATTAATGGGATATCATAAAGCACATTATGTTAATTATACTAATTTTATTACCAGTGTGGGTCTGATTGAATCAGATGGGTTGCTATTTGACTATTAACAGGTTTAGAAAAAAGATATCCTTGACCTGCATTACAGTTAAGCTTTCGTAATTGATCGAGTTGTTCTGAGGTTTCTATTCCTTCTGCAATCACATTCATTCCCAAGGTTTGGACTAAACTAATAATCACGGGAACTAATCCGAGGTTTTGAGGATTATCGTCAATAGGAGTAATAAAAGAACGATCAATTTTTAGGGTATCTACAGGAAAGGAATGTAGATAACTCAGTGATGAATAACCTGTACCAAAATCATCAATACTTAAGTTAATTCGCCGTTGTTTGAATTGTTTTAAAATCTCCGAGGCGGTTTCAGGATGCTCTAAAATCGCACTTTCTGTGATTTCTAGGTTTAAATATTGAGGTTCAAGTTGGCTTTCATCTAAAATATTATCAATCTGTTTAATTAAATTTTCTTGAGCAAATTGTAAAGCCGATAAATTCACACTCACCGTTAAGGGATAATCACTTAATTTTTGTTTTTTCCAGGCTGAAACTTGATGACAAGATTCTCGTAATACCCATTCCCCAAGGCGAGAAATTAAACCCGTTTCTTCAGCAATCGGAATAAATAAACCTGGAGGAATTAAACCTTGGGTTGGGTGATCCCATCGAATTAAGGCTTCAAACCCAATAATTATTCCTGAGTTTAGGGAAATAATCGGTTGATAGTGAACGCTGAATTCCTGATTAACCAGTGCTTTTCTCAGATCTGTTTCTAATTGCAATCGTTGCAGAACTGCTTGATACATTTCTGGCTCAAATAGTTGGTATCGACCTTTTCCTAATGCCTTAGCTTGATACAGTGCTGTATCTGCATCTCGTAACAAATCTTCGGGTTTTTGATAACTTGAATTAGAGATGGCAATGCCGATACTAAAATTAATAAAAACCGTTCTGATTCCTAGAGTAAAAGGATGGGAAAATGCTTCTAAAATTTGATCAGCAATGTGTTGAGGATCACGAGAGGTGAGCGGATTTAATAGGATCACAAATTCATCCCCTCCTAAGCGAGCAATCAGGTCAGGAGGGTCTAAAAAACTTTGTAAACGTTGAGCGATCGCAACCAGCAATTCATCCCCAGCAAAATGACCAAAAGAATCATTCACGAATTTGAAGCGATCGCAGTCTAAAAATAAAATAGCATAGGGCTGATCGGGATGGGTTTGATTCTGTTGAAAAGCTTGTTTTAAGTGTTGCAGAAAGGCTCTCCGATTCAATAAACCTGTCAAGGAATCGTGAAGCACTATTTTTAGCAGTTGCTCATTTGCTTGTTCAAGCTGTAATGTTCTTTCTTTAACTCGTTCTTCCAATTGAAAATTGAGATTAATCAGTTGTTTTTGAATTTGATTTAATTCTAAATGATGCTCCACTCTTACCATAACTTCTTGATATTGAAAGGGTTTAGGAATAAAATCTACTCCCCCGATTTTAAAGGCTTTAACTTTATCATCAATATGGGATAATCCACTCATAAAAATGATGGGTATTTTCGCAGTGTGTTGATGGGATTTTAACTGGTCACAAATCTCATAACCATTTATATCTGACATCATAATATCAAGTAAAATCAAATCAAGGTGATGATTCATAGCTATATAAATGGCCCTTTTGCCATCGTTTGCTGTGTAAACACAGTATCCTTTACTTTCTAAAATTGCAGATAAAAAAATTAAATTATCTAGTGTATCATCAGCAACTAGAATATTTTTAGTTTCACCGGAACCCAAGATATTATTCATAAAGGATAGACTGCTAAAATGAGTTGTAAATAGGACGATTAAAGTAGAGATATAATAGCTCTATAGCATTTTTATTCAAGATGTACAATCCTTTTATTGGTTATTGACGGTTAGGCTGTTTCCTGTCTTAACCCAGAACATTTATAACTCAACTACAAATCCCCTTGTTTATTTTGATTTATTTTCTAAATGTAGAGCCACTATTGAGACGAATCCGGCAATCAGTTAAGAGAATGAGCTACATTTGCTTTCGTTTGTAGTACACTTGATGTAGCACATTTGCTTTTTTCTGTCAATATACAATACAATTTACATAGGCAACAAAAAAGACTCTGTATTAGTTTATACTGATTGTCAGACTTCAATGATAGCCCGCCCCTTTCTTCTCATATCTACTCAATGACAATCGATGATGTAGTTCTAGTCCTTAATGCAATGCTCCCTAAGCCTTTGACCCGACTTCAAGAGCTAGTCTTGCGACAAGCCTGGGAAGGTAAAACCTACAATATTATTGCCCAGGAAGCTTACTATGGCCCTGAACGAGTTAGAAAAGTTGCGGCTGAATTGTGGATTTTACTGAGTCAGGTATTAAATGAACCCATTAATAAAGCCAACTTTCGCAAAAGCCTAGAATGCCGGGAACTTACCCTCGCCCAACAGCAATTAATTCAGCAATTTTCACCCCTACCCGGTCTCAGTCGCAAAAGTCCCCTGGAATTTCCTGATAGTCCCTTATCCCTCATCTCCCGCTTCTATATTCCCCGTCCTCCTGTTGAGGAACTCGCCTTTACAGAAATTATGGAACCGGGTTCTGTGCTGCGGATTAAAGCCCCTCAAAAAATGGGTAAAAGTTCATTGTTGTTAAGAATTCTGGCCTATGGGGAAGAACTGAACTATCGAACCCTGAGTTTAGATTTTAATCAGGCGGAAGAATATTTATTTACGGATTTAAACAAATTTTTGCGTTGGTTTTGTGCCAATGTCAGTCACGGCTTAAATTTAGAATCCCATTTAGAAAACTA
Source organism: uncultured Oscillatoriales cyanobacterium (assembly GCA_903893625.1). Lineage (GTDB taxonomy): Bacteria > Cyanobacteriota > Cyanobacteriia > Cyanobacteriales > Microcoleaceae > Planktothrix. The sequence continues at coordinate 3,450 of CAITND010000032.1, read as the reverse complement.
TTGGGATGAAGATATTGGAAGTAAAGTTAGTTGTACGATTTATTTTCAAAATTATATTCTCGAACAAATTCAAGAGCCTATTGTATTAGCATTAAATGAAGTGAATCGGATTTTTGAATATCCTGAACTCGCTAAAGAATTTTTTCTGATGCTGCGAGTTTGGTATGAAGAAGCTCGTAAAATCCAAAATTGGCAAAAACTTCGTTTAATTGTCGCCTATTCTACCGAAATTTATGTTCCCCTGAATTTACATCAATCTCCATTTAATATTGGATTACCGTTAAGTTTACCCTACTTTACTCATGAACAAGTACAAGAACTGGCTCAATGTTATCAATTAGACTGGGCAGGTGATCAAGAAATTCAACAATTAATGGCAATGGTTGGAGGACATCCGTACTTGGTGCAATTGGCAATGTATCATCTCGTATCTGTATCGAGTACATCGTTTTCTAATACTTGTAAATCCGTATCGAAACTCGAACTTGATCCCAATTCAACACCGAAAGCCCAACTTCAACAACTCCTGCAACAAGCACCTACAACTTCTGGAATTTACAAAAATCATCTCCGCCGTCTGTTGGTTTCCCTGAATCAAGATCCGCAACTGAAAACTGCATTTGAACGGGTGATTACGACAGGAGGTTCCGGTAAAATTGACTCGACTTTAGCCTATAAATTAGACAGCATGGGTTTAATTACCTTCAAGGGTGATCAGATTGAACCCAGTTGTGAACTTTATCGCCGTTATTTTCAAGAAGAATTTATAGTTGTTGACTGTTGACGGATAAAAAAAGCCACCGCTAGGGTGGCTGTTAATAACTCAAACGAGTTCAACAAAAATTAACAATCGTAATAGAGGGCAAACTCGTAGGGAGTTGGACGTAACCGGGTGGGGTTGACTTCGTTGTCCAGTTTGTAGGAAATCCAGTTGGCAATAAAGTCTTCCGTGAACACACCGGGTTCGGTTAAGAAGGCGTGATCATTTTCCAACGCTTCCAACGCCAATTCCAAAGAACCTGGAGTGGAAGGAATCTTCCGCAGTTCTTCAGGACTGAGATCATAGATATCCACATCCAAGGGTTCCCCTGGATCAATTTGGTTCTTAATCCCATCAATCCCAGCGCAGAGCATCGCCGCAAACGCCATATAGGGGTTAGCAGTGGCATCAGGACACCGGAACTCTAAACGTTTGGCTTTGGGGTTGTTTCCAGACAGAGGAATCCGCACAGAAGCCGAACGATTACCTTGGGAGTAAGCTAAGTTCACCGGAGCTTCATACCCAGGAACTAAACGTTTGTAGGAGTTAGTGCTGGGGTTGGTCAAGGCTAACAACGCCGGAGCGTGTTTGAGAATACCACCGATGTACCACAGCCCCATGTCGCTAAATCCGGCATATTTATCGCCAGCAAACAGAGGTTGACCATCTTTCCAAATAGATTGGTGGGTGTGCATCCCGGAGCCGTTATCTGCAAAAACGGGTTTAGGCATGAAGGTGACACTTCTGCCGTATTTTTTACCGACGTTTTTGATCACATATTTGTAGATCATCAAGTTATCGGCGGCTTCAATCAGCGTTCCAAATTTGAAACCGAGTTCGCACTGTCCGCCCGTAGCCACTTCATGGTGATGTTTTTCAATGGGAACCCCACATTTGGCCATTGTTAACAGCATTTCGGTACGGATATCTTGGAAAGTATCCGTCGGCGCAACGGGGAAATACCCTTCTTTGTAGCCCGGTTTGTAAGCTAAGTTTCCACCTGCTTCTTCCCTTCCCGAATTCCAACGACCTTCAACAGAATCAACATAGTAATAGCCACAATGTTGAGTTTGATCGTAGCGAACATCATCAAAAATGAAAAATTCCGCTTCCGGGCCAAAGAATGCCGTATCACCGATCCCTGTGGACACTAAATAATCTATGGCTTTCTGGGCAATGACACGGGGACAACGGTTGTAGGGTTCCCCGGTACGGGGTTCTTGAATACTACAAATGATGCTGAGAGTCGGTTCTGCCATGAAGGGATCGATCCAAGCTGTTTTTGGATCTAATACCATTGACATATCGGATTCATTAATGGCTTTCCAACCGCGAATGCTGGAACCATCAAACGGTACACCATCTGTAAAGGAGGATTCATCGATTTGGCTGTTGTGTACCGTTAGATGCTGCCAGGTTCCTAGCATATCCACGAATTTCAGGTCAATCATTTGAATCTTTTGGTCTTCGATGATCGATAAGACCTCTTGGGCAGTCTCAGGCATGAATGAATATCTCCTCAAAAATCTTGATTATCTCTGAAAGGCTTGGCCGTTGGGCTGACGAAGCATCTGGCTGATCATAGTGACTCAGATTGATTAAGTTTTGTATTGAGTGCTACAATACAATACGTCGCGGCTTCAGAATAATTGAAATGATATTATAAAGGAGATAGCCTTCATGCGAGATGCCGTTACAAGCTTAATAAAAAATTACGACAGAACGGGTCGGTATTTAGATCGGGATGCTCTCGATCAACTCAAGTCCTATTTTTCAACGGGTACGGTACGAGTGCAAGCGGCTGCTGTGATTAATAGCAACGCGGCTACTTTGGTCAAACAAGCGGGTTCTGATTTGTTCAGCCAAGTCCCTGAATTAATTCGTCCCGGTGGCTATGCTTACACGACCCGTCGTTATGCAGCCTGTTTACGCGATATGGACTATTATCTGCGTTATGCCAGCTATGCTTTGGTGGCAGGCGATATGGATGTTTTAGATGAACGGGTACTACAAGGGTTACGCGAAACTTACAATTCTTTAAATGTTCCCGTTGGCCCTACCGTTGTTGGTATCGGTATTCTCAAAGGTTTAGTCGCTGAACAGGTTGCCGCCGCCGGACTCCCTACCGGAGACTATTTAGAAGAGCCTTTTGATCATTTAATTCGGGAATTGGGTGAACAGGATATTTAATCCTTTACTCAATTTTTTTCAGGTGATTGCATTCACGAACGCTGATTCCATTTTGGCAAACTCATCTCGGCAACCCCGACCATTAGATTAACCTCAGTTGTTTGTTGGTTAAGGGTTTCTGGGATGATGCCGTTTTTAGATTTAGATAAATATAGGGCGATCGCATTTCAATAGAGGGGCATCGCCTTAATTCCTATCCAATTGTCTAGGACTGAAAATTAGAATTCTTCAAATCGACCCCAAACTACACAGGTTTTCAGATTGTGTTGAGTCGGGTTTTGATGGATATTTTCTGTTGTCGTCATTTCTACTGTGCCATTAGGATAAATAATGTCAGCACCCCGTACTGAAGTGGCGGGGCTTTATGCCTCACATGACGTAATAGTTGACCAGCCTAAGTCTTAACTGACTACGTTTTTTGAGTCATGACACCCTGTGGATGCGTAGCTAGTCTCCGGCTCTGTCGTTAGTAGTTAAACATCTTTATCGGGTTAAGGAAG
>CAITND010000031.1 GCA_903893625.1 uncultured Oscillatoriales cyanobacterium | reverse complement strand
GCTGTTTCATTCTCAAAAAATGCGATCGCTAAACATTTGATCTGGGGCAGGTTTTAGGCTTGATTTCAAAAGAAAATATCAAAACTGTTGAAATCATCCTTCTTTTCTTTACAGAGTAAGGCTTTTAGAAATTAGCGATCGCATTTTAGATCCGACGCATGAAACAACCCTGATGATCACAACCCAATGGCATGATCACAACCCAATGGCAATCATTTATTGGGAATGGGGAGATGGGCAAAGCCCATCCTACGAAAGATGGGTTTTGCCTAAGTCTATTAGGAATGAGTGATAGCGTATTCATTGATTGAATTCAGGGCTTGATCTCCGGGTAAAATTGTAACTTTACCTTCTGGATCAACATCAACAAATGCGCGATCGCCATCTTTAATCGTTCCTGCTAATAACGCTTCTGCTAGAGCATCTTCTAACAGATTCATTAGTGCCCGACGTAACGGTCTCGCCCCATAATTCGGATCAAAACCAACATTAACTAAATGGTCTTTGAACCGTTCACTTACTGTTAAGACAATATCCCGATCAATTAACCGAGCTAACAGATCTCGCAGTAAGATTTCGGCAATTTGCTTAATTTCAGATTTCTGCAATTGACGGAAGACAATAATTTCATCCAAACGGTTAAGAAACTCAGGACGGAAATATTGTTTCAATTCCTCATTGACTAAATTACGAATGCGGTTATATTGTTGGTCTTCTTGCGAACCAGACCATTCAAATCCTAAACCACCGCCACCTTTTTCAATTACCTTAGAACCCACGTTAGAGGTCATGACGATTAAGGTATTTTTGAAACTGACAACGCGACCTTTAGCATCGGTTAAGCGTCCATCTTCTAAAATTTGTAATAACAAATTGAAGACATCGGGGTGAGCTTTTTCAATTTCATCAAACAACACCACCGTATAGGGACGACGCCGTACCGCTTCTGTTAATTGTCCGCCTTCTTCATAGCCAACAAATCCAGGAGGAGAGCCAATTAATTTAGAAACCGTATGTCGTTCCATATATTCCGACATATCTAAGCGAATCATCGCTGCTTCTGATCCGAAGAAATAGGCAGCTAAGGCTTTAGTTAATTCGGTTTTTCCGACTCCTGTAGGGCCAGAAAAAATGAAACTGGCAATCGGTCGGTTGGGATTTTTTAACCCCACACGAGCGCGACGAATGGCGCGAGAAACGGCGTTTACCGCTTCATTTTGACCAATCAGCCGTTGATGTAAAGTATCTTCCAAACTCAATAATTTTACCGATTCAGATTCGGTTAATTTAGTCACCGGAATGCCTGTCCAAGCCCCTAACACATCGGCGATATCTTCTTCGGTAACGACTAAAGAAGTTGAAGTAGAACTCAGTTTTTCCGCAGGGGTTTCTAGTTTATCCTTAATTGCCAATTCTCGATCGCGCAATTCACTGGCTTTATCGAAATCTTGCAGTTTTACCGCCGTTTCTTTTTCCGCAATAACTTTCATTAATTCCCGTTTTAATTCCCGTAATTCTGGGGGAACTTTGGAATTCATTACCCGGACTCGTGAACCTGCTTCATCAATTAAATCAATGGCTTTATCGGGTAAAAAGCGATCGCTAATATAGCGATCTGATAAGGTCGCCGCCGCATATAAAGCTTGATCAGAAATCGTTAACTGATGGTGTTGTTCATAAGCACGACGCAACCCAAACAGAATTTCAACGGTTTCTTCAACGGAGGGTTCACCGACCATCACGGGTTGAAACCGACGTTCTAAGGCCGCATCCCGTTCAATATACTTGCGGTATTCATCAAGGGTTGTCGCTCCCAAACATTGCAACTCACCCCTTGCTAGGGCAGGTTTTAGCATATTAGAGGCATCCATTGTGCCTTCAATTGCACCTGCACCGACGAGAGTATGAATTTCATCAATGACTAAAATAATATTGCCCGCCGTGCGAATTTCTTCAACAATGGTTTTGAGTCGTTCCTCAAATTCACCTCGAAACCGGGTTCCAGCGATTAAGGTTCCCATGCTCAAGCTGATCACTTGTTTATTTTCGAGCATATCGGGAACATCGTTATTGACAATGCGTTGAGCTAACCCTTCCGCAATGGCGGTTTTCCCGACACCCGGTTCACCCACTAACACGGGGTTATTTTTTGTGCGACGTCCTAGAATTTGAATCACACGCTCAATTTCTTTTTGGCGACCCACCATCGGGTCTAGTTTGCCTTCGGCGGCCAGTTGGGTTAAGTTAGTACCAAATTCGTCTAAGGTTGCAGTTTTGGCAGAACCTCGGCGATTGCTACTTCCGGCGGCGACTGTGGTATCTTCTCCTAAAGCTCTAATCACTTCGGTACGCAGTTGAGAACGGTCAACGCCCAGATTTTCTAGGACTTTTGCCGCCACCCCTTCGTTGTCTTGTAATAATCCTAATAAAATATGTTCGGGGCCAATATAGTTATTCCCCATTTGGCGGGCTTCTTTCATCGCCGTTTCAAAGATGCGTTTGGCCCTGGGGGTAAAGGGAATTTCTACCGGGAGAAAACCTGACCCGCGACCAATAATGGCTTCAACTTCTTTTTGCACCTCGCGGAGGACTAACCCTTGCTTGGTCAGCGTTTTGGCTGCAATATTGGTTCCTTCACTCATTAAACCGACGAGCAGTTGTTCGGTTCCGACAAAGTTATGTCCCAGGCGTCGGGCTTCTTCCTGAGCTAACATCACCGCCTTAATTGCTTTATCCGAGAAGTATTCAAACATTTTCTATGTTCACTCCCTTATGACGTTTGCTTTTTATAGAGTTGTCATCCCTCTGGGGAGAGTGATGATGGGTTTTAATGTCCAGATGTAAACTTTTGTTTAGATACTATACCTAATGTACCCTTATTGGGCTAAATGTGCAGTGAGGAGAGCCGTATTTTCCAGATCCGGTTGCAAAATAACCCTAAAATGCTTTAGGGGTAACGCACACAGAGCCTAGCGGTTAATTTTTCAATTCTTCAGTAAAGTCAACACCCGCACCTCGACTATTTTCACCATCGGAAACGCCATCTCCATTGAAATCTACTAAGCTGACCCCGGCTTGGAAATAGCATTGTAAGGATACTTTTTGATCCTCCGACATGAGTTGCACATTCAAAGCTCATCCGTTCTACTTGTTCGCTTAATTTTAGCAAATCCCAGGGAAGTATAGAAAGTCTAAAGTGATTGTACACTCATAATGATCAAGATTATTAACCTGAAAAACACCTCCAGTTCCATGTAGGGGCGAGGCGCGCCTCGCCCCTACGATGTTAAATCTTATGTAAAACTGATTTAGACTTGCTATATTAATTCCCCTATTTTAAATTAGATTTTATCTCTATTCTCTCTAATTTTAAATCAATTTCATTTCTTTCATTTGAGATAATAACCAATTAGCCATCGTTGCGCGTCGAGTATCTCTAGGGTTAAATTCTCCAATTTTATAGCCTTTAAAACCCAGGTATTCCTTAAGGAGTTGTTTATTGGGTACGGGAATAGAGCGTGTTAATTTCATCGTTGCGGGACGACTATCAATAAAATCAGGAGGTGTGGGATATTCTTCTTTCCAATTTGGATCAGCATTCGTCCCATCCCATTGATTTGTTTCAGGATTATACTGATATCCTAGATAATACCAAACCAATTGATTAACGATAGCATCATCAATTTCTTCATTGATAATTGCCCAGATGGTATCTGTATTTAACGGGGGAAGTTCAAGGGAGTTAGTCATAGTCAAAAATGTTGAATTTCCTAATTCAGTCTTTCAGCTATTGTCTATTTAACCATAATTCTGCTTTGGAGGCGATCACTTTTCTCAATTTAACTCAAATTTAACCCCCTAAAAGTTGATGATAGTACAAAGTTTACCCCGTAAGCTACTCTAATTTTAAAATTTTGTGGGATGATGGGCGTAGTTCATTCTACAAATTTCGATACCATTGAGATAATTTTATCGGGGAAATTCCTAAATAATATCCGATAATCATTAACTGATTAATTAATGTCGTTTTGAATACTCCTAACTTTTTCCACCGTCGTCCTGATGTGATCACAGAACTCGATAAAATCTCAATTCTTCCTAAACGATTTAAACGACGGATGAATTCAAAATCCTCCATAATCAGTTGTTCTGGAAATCCCCCAATTTCCCAAAAGGTAGAAGCTTTTATAAAAATAGCTTGATCTCCATAGGGCATTTGTAAATATTTTGAACGCCAGAATACGGTTTTTTCAATTAACCTTAAACTCAATTGATCACCATTAATTTTTAATTGAAAAGCTCCAGCAATTATGTTAGAATTAATAAAGGTTTCTCGGACTTCTGTTTCAAATCCTAGGGGTAATTGAGTATCCCCATGCAAAAACAATAAAATCTCCCCCGTTGCTATTTTTGCCCCCGCATTCATTTGTAGTGCCCGTCCTCGATTTGTTACTATCACTTTCACCCCCAAACCTTGAGCTATTTCAACGGTATTATCCTGACTTCCCCCATCAACAATAATAATTTCTATATTTTCTGCCCGTTGAATCGGAGAAATTACCAACCCAATATTTTCCGCTTCATTTAAAACCGGAATAATCATGGAAATTTTGGCAGATTCAGACTTAAAATTTATCAATGTATTATTCAGCAAATCACGTCAATTAATAAAATCCTTGATAATTTATCACATTTTCTGAGATAATAATAACGATATCAAAAACGGGTCATATCAGCGAGTAACAACACTACAAAAACGTCGTTGAATCGTTGAAACACAACCCGCAACCCGTAAGAGGAAAAATCAATGTCCGATAACCTTAGAAGTCAAGCCATTACCCAAGGAACCCAACGCACCCCAAACCGTGCCATGTTGCGGGCTGTGGGATTTGGGGATCAAGATTTTGTTAAACCCATTGTTGGAATTGCCAACGGTTACAGCACCATCACCCCCTGTAATATGGGGATTAATACCCTAGCATTACGCGCAGAAACCGCCCTCAAACAAGCGGGGGCGATGCCGCAAATGTTCGGAACAATTACGGTCAGCGATGGCATTTCTATGGGGACTGAGGGGATGAAATATTCCTTAGTTTCAAGAGAGGTAATTGCTGACTCAATTGAAACCGCTTGTAACGCCCAAAGTATGGATGCGGTTTTAGCAATTGGTGGCTGTGATAAAAATATGCCCGGGGCGATGATTGCAATTTCAAGAATGAATATTCCGGCTATTTTTGTTTATGGTGGAACGATTAAACCCGGACATTATAATGGTAAAGATTTAACTGTTGTTAGCGCTTTTGAAGCCGTCGGACAATATAGTGCTGGAAAAATTGACGAGACAGAATTAATTGAAGTGGAACGTCGGTCATGTCCGGGGGCGGGTTCCTGTGGAGGAATGTACACCGCAAATACCATGTCTTCTGCTATTGAAGCGATGGGAATGAGTTTAATGTATTCCTCAACCATGGCGGCAGAAGATGCCGAAAAAGCCGAAAGTACAGAAAAGTCAGCTTATGTGTTACGAGAAGCGATTAAAAATCAGATTCTTCCCCGTCAAATTATAACCCGAAAAGCCTTTGAAAATGCGATCGCTGTGATTATGGCGGTGGGCGGTTCAACTAATTCAGTTTTACACTTATTAGCTATTGCTAATGCCATCGGAGTTGAACTTACTATTGATGATTTTGAAGCTATTCGGGCTAAGGTTCCCGTGTTGTGTGATTTAAAACCCAGTGGTCGTTATGTTGCCACGGATTTACATAAAGCGGGGGGTATTCCGTTAGTGATGAAAATGTTATTAGAAAAAGGATTAATTCACGGGGATGCGTTAACAATAACTGGGAAAACTGTTGCCGAACAATTAGCTGATGTTCCCTCCGAACCCAGTCCCGACCAAGATGTAATTCGTCCTTGGAATAATCCTATGTATGCTCAAGGGCATTTAGCGATTTTAAAAGGTAATTTAGCCACAGAAGGTGCGGTTGCTAAAATTACTGGCGTTAAAAATCCAGTTATTACTGGCCCAGCGCGAGTTTTTGAATCCGAAGAAGAATGTTTGGATGCAATTTTAGCCGGAAAAATTAGCGCTGGCGATGTGATTGTGATTCGTTATGAAGGGCCGAAAGGCGGGCCAGGAATGCGAGAAATGTTAGCGCCAACTTCGGCAATTATTGGGGCGGGTTTAGGAGATAAAGTTGGATTAATTACCGATGGTCGTTTCTCTGGAGGAACTTATGGAATGGTAGTTGGTCACGTCGCCCCGGAAGCGGCTGTTGGTGGTAATATTGGTTTAATTCAAGAGGGAGATAGTATTACTATTGATGCCCATCAACGGTTATTACAAGTGAATATTTCCGATGAAGAATTAGCCCAACGGCGGCAAACTTGGCAACCTCCAAAACCCCGTTATACTAAAGGAGTTTTAGCCAAATATGCCAAATTAGTTTCATCCAGCAGTGTTGGTGCTGTGACAGATTTAAACTTAGGTTAGACCCCCCTTAATCCCCCCTTACCAAAGGGGGAAACTTTCGTAGTGAGCCCTTCAGGGCTCATAAAAAAGGTTTAATTTTTAATTTTTGAATCTAAAGTTTACTTTATTAGTTTTCATCCTCTTGCTGAAACTGATATAAATAATCGCTTAAAATTCCTTCTGAATAAGCTAAATCTTGATCATAAAACTCAGCTTTTATATCCGCAGCTTCTTGATCAGAAATACTATCCCAATCTTGAAATTGTTGTTTTTTATGTAATAAAAGTGCATATTTCAACACTTCTTCTTGCTTAAGTAAGGATAATTGGGACAAGACTTTCAACAGTTGGGACTGGACAATATCAGGTGTTTTTGTGATCATCAAACCAACCTAACTAGGATTTTAAACAAAGGGTTTTCTAACTGTTATTCAATAAAAGATTAGGAGGTGCGTGCGCGGAGCTTACGCACCCTACGGTTATTCTGATAATGATAATAATTCTAAAGGAGTTTTAGCCAAATATTAGTTTACATACTGTTTGTATTGCGTAAATGATCATCTAAAAGAACTTCATAGTATCCATTAATTTTGAACTTAATATCTAAAGCATTTTTGGGAATTAGGTCTTTAAGATCGATTTCAAGAGATTCATCTTGATGTAAGATCAAATACTCTCCATCTACTTTTTCAATTTTAGGGATTGGGGGAATAACTTCTCGCATTGTTTTAGTTATGGGATCTGTGTATAAAACTGACAAAGAATCTATATAAGTAATTTCCGGTTCTCTTTCTTCTAATCTGATTGTTGATATGTGTTCGCCTAAATTATAAGTCTCATAAGCTTGTAATGATTTATCATGTCTACCATAAATAGCTGTACCCAACTCTGTCCAGTCCCTATTCTGCGAATTATAAACTAGCAAGTAAGGACAACTTCCATAAGCAAAATAAACAGAAAGTGAAAACTTAGGCTCATTAAGTGGCGAACTGATAGGATAGGTTTTTCCATCAATTACCAAAGAAGTAACATTCATTACTGAACCAACGGCAAACCTATGAGGGATTAATTTTAAAATTTCCTCAATAGATGTTGAAACCAAATCTTGATCAAATTTAATTTGTTCAGATATAATTTGGTTAAATTTTTTGCCACTAAAAGAGTACGGTTTTGCTTTTTCATACAATTGTTTATCTAAAATTTTAGCCACATAAACAGTTTGACTAGCTATATTTTTTAAATCAAAATTTAATTGATTATCTTGGTGGATTTTTTTTTGGTAAACTTTTGTATCAAATCCGAACTCAATCGGAATAAACAAATGTTGGTTAGGTGGAATAGTAATACCAATGGATTCTGTTTTGATAGAAACGTTTTGAAATAAAGAATTTCGATTATCAATTTCTGTAAGTTTATAAGGATTATTTGCAAATAGTTTATAGTTCATTGAATCAATGTTTATTGATGAATTGGTAACATTTACAACATCAATAAATCTAACGTAAGGTGTCGGAACAACTCGATAAACCAATTTTTCCCAACCACAATCTATAAAATTATCCCCAATATTTTCTATATACTGATAGAAATATGCAATAAATCCTCTAATATGAGGATTATTTTCTATGATTTTTCTGATCCAAGAATCATTCAAGCTAATTAAATCGAAGGATATTTCCTGTAACTTGCCAATTTTTTTTAACGTTGCTAATTCAGGAAATTGTATGATAAACTTTGTTTCAGATGAATTTATTAATAGGCTAGTCCATTGGCTATTTTCTTTAGATTTTTGAAGAGGTAGCTGAATTGGTGCATATCCAAATTTTTGTTTCTCTCCGTTGTAAGGACTTGTAGTATTTTCAAAAGCTTCTCTAGTTTGAGAAAGTACAGACTCTCAGTGTTGTCTTCCTTTAGCATACAAACCTTGAGTAGTGCGATTATTGATATTTGAGGCATAACTAATTTGTGCACCTTTCTCATAATCATATTCAGAAATAAGAGTCTCATTTCCAGTTTCGTTTCTAAAATTTTCAAGCGATTCAAATATAGGATTTTTTGTATAGATGATAGGTGGCGTTTCCAAACCTAATATTTTCGTTAATTTTTCAGGTATTGTAGGCTCTAATAGAGACAGAGCAGGATATTCACTGAGTGCTGTTAAATGCCTGACTTGAATTTTTTCTTTACGAATATATCCTTGCGAATCTGTTAGGGCTGGTAATCCATAATAAAAAGTGATAAAAATTGTGACAAAAATAGTAAAAGATCCCGTAAATTTTATCTGCCCTTTTTTTAAGGGTATTTTTCTTTCTAAACTAAGATTTTCTAAAACCAGACTAGCAGCTATAGCAGCTAAAATACAAGCTATCAAACGCAAAACAATAACTGTATAACTGTTTGCTTCTTGGGGATTTAAAAATAAAAATATGAAAATAATAACTACTAGAGTACCTAATGCTAAACCAATTTTACTAATAGGCTCTTTTGTTCCTTTCCAAAACAGAATCTGCTCTCCAAAATGCCTCGATAGAGGAATCTGACGTTTCAATACTGGCTTAGTCTCTAATTGTTCTTGAATAAAACTCGTCAACGTCCAACTGGTCATCCACTTTCCTGTTGATTGCTGCATGGGATCAAGTCCCTGCAACAAAACCTCCGTCAAAACCCCATGATCGCCAAAAGCATAAGCTTCTCGATCGCTACGACAAGCAGCAATTAACAAGCGATCGCCCCCAGACAACCAATCTCTCAACTCCTCCTCAGTTAAGAAATTCATCAATTCCCCACTGTGACAACAATCTAACCAGACAATCTGCTGTTTTACAGGACTGCTGAGTAATTGTTGGCGCAACCAATTTAGAGAAATGCCCCATTTTGTTCTAGTATTCGCGTCACTGGTAGCCAAAAAGCCCTCAGTTTGCCCATCTTCTTGCTTGCGTAAGCCATGTCCAGAAAAGAACAATAGGGCTACATCTGGAACGTGATGGGGTTCTGGGTACAGAAGCTCGGAAATTGCCCTTGACAACTCATCTTCGCTTGCAGTTGTCATATCCCCTACCCTAAATCTACCCTCTTGAGCTACTTCCGGCAGACGGCGAACACTCCAAGCTAATTCGCCACTGGGTTTTTCCAGCATTTGGGCGATCGCTTCTGCATCTGCCGCTGCCTTCTGAAGATGTGGGGCATCGCTTGTCGGTGTCTGCTTCAGGCTAGGATAACGATTGATACCGACTACTAGGGCTTGTCGCTTCATCTATAAACCTCTGAGGATGAGTTGCCTAATATCATATTAACGTTTTGCTCGTCCAAATACCCAAATCATTAACCCCGTGACTACAGCAACCAATAACCCCACACCAATACTTAATAGTAACGAAACCGAAGGCATTAACCAAGGTTCAGGAATGTTTAAACTGGTGACAACCGTTTTTTTAGCGTCTTCTGGTGGGATAATGGTAACAGGAGAAACCACATTAGGAAACTGTCCAGAAATGGAAGAAGTAACAGAAGCTGCCCCTAAACCTGCCCCTAAAATACCGATAATCGTTTGAAAATTGCGATCGCGCGCTGCTTGTTTAACTTCTACATTAGCCCGAATTAAATTAACCGCTATTTCTAATAACTTTAACCCCTCACTCAGATTTTCCCAGTCCTTGCGAACTTGCCTTAAATATTTCTCTTTACCGACATTATAAAAACTCATTAACCCATTTAATTCATACCGATAACCCCGTTGTTTGACTTCCCTCTCAAAACTTTTGAGATATTCCTGATAATTATATAAATTAATTTCTATTGTGCGATATTGAAATTGGAGATAACTTAAATTAATTGCATAACTAGAAAATAGATGATCTGCCTCCCCTAGTTTATCATCTAATTCTTGAAAATTAAACTGTTTAAATTTTTTACTTTGGAAATATTCAATATAAGTTTGAATATCGGTAAACTCTGTTTGTAAAAGATTTTTCACAGTGCGACTTTGAACATAAGCCCAAATAACTTTATGGCGATAACAAAATAACCGCATCCAACCTGAAATAAAATCTGCTGCTTTTTGCGCTTGTTCTGCGGTAGGATATAAAATAACAATAACGTGAGAGTTTTGGGGCTGAATCGTTGAAGCGTTATCAGGAGAGAGAATAGTATTAAAATTCGGTTGATTCCATTCAAAAAATCTGCCTTCTAAAAATTTACCTTTGATTTGAGGTTTGTTAATCAATTCAGTATTAGAACCTATTAATGATTGATAACATTGAAGTGCCAAATTTTCAAAATCAGATTCTGTCTGAACTTGTGGAGAAACTTGACTTGTAATTAACCAAGTTTGACCGAGAGTAACGGTTTGATCCTGAAGGAGTTGCTCAAGGATAATATTTTTAAGTTTAGCAAAAATATCAACAGGTTGGGGAGAAGTGCGATCGCTTATCGAACAATCAACCATTAAACCATAGGTATCGCTCAACTGAACCGGATAATAATAGACTTCAAAAAGGTTGGCATTTTCACCAGAAAAATTAAAATCTAATTGAGTAGGATTTGATAATTGTCTAAATTCTCTCTCCCATTCCTGATCTTTAACAGAATTAGTATTAATTTTGCTTTGGAGTTCAGGCGGAATTTTTTGCAAAAAATTATCATGGTTTTCTGTAAATTTATCAGATTTTTGCCCTAACCCTTGACGTAGATCATAGAGATATAAATCAATAGTTGGATAAATTAGAGAATTTTTCATAATTGGGGAGGAAAGCTAGGTGGTATATTATCTTGAGAACCCTGTTCTGATAAAAACTCCCAAAAACGCTGAAGGGGAGTTAGTTGCTGACTGCTGTTTTGGGAATTTTCTGTTTTGAGAATTGGCACAACTACATCATTAATTAATGTATTGCTGAGAATATTTAAAGGTTGATCAGACTTATAACCTTTTTTTTCAATGCCATTATTTCTGATTAATGGTTGACGAAGTTCGGTGATAATCTCCTGCCAATTTTGGGGATAATTTTCATCGAACTGGTTTAATTTTGTTAATACCTCTTGAAATTTTGCTTGAAAAGCGGGATTATTATTAATAATTGCCATTAATCCCTCCTCAATGAACTCCCAATCATCAGGATCAAGTTCGAGTTGTTCCCCAACCTCATAGAGTTTGTCCTGTTCTTGGGTTGTTAGGGGGGTTTTCAGGTTGTTGAGAGCTAACAACAACGCTAGTAGGGTTTTAGTAGAGGAAGATTCAGCCATTGGCAGTTTAGGGAGAAGGTTAATCAATTTTATTTTAGAGTAAAAAGCGATCGCAACTCAACACCCGTTGTTGGACTTTAGCACTCTATTATTCAGCTAAATTCAACAATTCGGGGACTGTCACAAACCGATAGCCACGTTTTTGTAATTCGGGAATTATAATCTTTAATGCTGCTATGGTTTCAGAACGATTTCCGCCGCCATCGTGCATTAACACAATATCCCCTGGATGGGCTTGATTTAAAACGCGATTTGCTAAAACTTCAGCCGATGCTTGTTGATAGTCTTTCGTATCAATAGACCACATAATAATCGCATAGTTTTTACTACGAGCATACTCCGCAACACCATTATTTAAAATTCCTCCAGGGGGACGAAATAACCGAGTTTTTAACCCTGTCATCAACTGTAATTTTGCCGATGTGTTTTCAATTTCTGCTTTAGCTTTTTGGGGTTCCATTTTAGGATAAGAATGTGTCCAAGTATGATTCCCAACGGCATGACCTTCTTGGACTACTTGTTTGATAATGTCAGGATATAACGGTAAATTTCGACCTAAAATAAAGAAGGTTGCTTTAACATTAAACTCTCTTAAAACTGTTAAGACCTTGGGTGTTTCCGGCCAAGGGCCATCATCAAAAGTTAAGGCAATAACTTTTTCTTGATTTCGAGGGGAAACATTATGAACCGTTTTGCCTTTATAGCGTTCTGGAATTAAAGAATAATAGGGTTTTTCTGGTTTTTTTAAATTAGGAGGGGGGAAAGGTTTTCTAGGAATAAAGGGGTCTGGTTTTCCTAACGGTGGAAGTGGCGGTTTTTCCATCCCATTTTCATAAAAATTCATCGGTTGTGTGATCACCGGATTTTGAGCTTGCACCTCAACAACAGACAAAGAGACAGCCACTTGTCCATAATTAAAGCTTAATATAAAGATTCCACTTACACCACCTAGTAGAATCTTTGAAAACCGTTTAAAATTTGGGGAACCTGTCATCGATTTTAAGCGTCAGAATAGTTTGACTCTAGTTTACGAGACTTTCCCACGAACTCCCGTAAATCTTAACTAAATATGAGAATGTTCTTGATCAGAAACAATCTCGGCTTTGTTGGGTGTTAATGCGATCGCAAATACAAACGACACTAACGGCCCTACAATAAAAATAGCCAATTCTAACCCGGTCATAATTTACCCCCTATGGGTTGCGGTATTTATGCAGCCCTATTCCCATTGGATGCAGTGTTAATTATTAGTCGGGTTTTTAACTAACCTAAGCTTAAAAACAGCTTCTGCATCAGAAAATTTGCTGATAATACTCTCTATATTCTTAAATATACTATAATCATCCTCGTCTAGCACCCCTCTATATTATGATAGGTCTTCCTTTAACTCAATCTTTATATTAAGAGAATAAACCT
Organism: uncultured Oscillatoriales cyanobacterium; assembly: GCA_903893625.1. Classification (GTDB taxonomy): domain Bacteria; phylum Cyanobacteriota; class Cyanobacteriia; order Cyanobacteriales; family Microcoleaceae; genus Planktothrix. Next base: position 18,003 of record CAITND010000031.1, on the reverse strand, counting down.
TTGCAAAGCCTAAATTTTATTAATAATTCTTTACATTTTGAGCTACTGCGGGTTTATAATAGTTATCGGTGGGAATCATAAATTTGTACGGAACCCGCCCCTACGGGTTTATTCCTATATTCATTCTTGCTAATATGACCGTTGAACGAATTACATCGGGGTTAAATTTAGATTCAGGCGATCGCTTTTTTATCTTCTATAATTAATAGTTCTCGTAGATAATCTGTTGTTACACTCATTGGCGTGCGATTTGAGGAAAAATAGGGATATATTTAGAACCATCTGGAGGAGGACAGGAATAAGCTTCGGGTTCTCCCTGGGGGTTAAGATAGGAAATAATCGAGTTAGTTGTACCAAAATCTAAACCGATATTAGACATTTTAATAAACTGGAGTGCTTTTCGATTTTATTATACTCTTGCCCAAGAAAAAAGAGTATAAAATCCCCAAAATCCGGTAAACTTGAATGCTGTTAATTACCAAAATCCCATAACCGCTTTCCAGTCAATCTCTGCCCCTATTGCCTTAAGATACCGATTAATGTTATAGGATGACAGAACATTTTAATCTGGCTGAGAATTTAACACAAATGAACAAAAAACTTGCTGTTTCTCTCTTGAGTCTTCTCTTTACCGTTAATTTTCCCCTTGCGGGTTGGGCGGAAACCGTGTTAGAAAAAGTAAGCCGTACAGGGGTACTGACGGCAGGGGTAAGGACGGACGCGGCTCCCTTTGGCTATATGGACAAAAATAACGCCTTACAAGGGTATTCCGTTGATTTAATTAAATTGATTCAAGGGCGACTCGAAAAACAACTGAATAAACCGATTAAATTAGAATTAAAAACCGTCACTTTAAAAAATCGATTTACGCAAGTAGAAACAGGTCAATTAGATATTGTCTGTGAAGCCACCAGTATTACCCCAGAACGAGAAGAAAATGTTGATTTTTCTGTTCCCTATTTTACCACAGGAATTCAACTTTTAGTCCGAGAAGCTGATGCGGAACGCTTAGATCCCACGAAAACCTCAGAAACACAATTACAAACCGTCAGAGAAAGTAATATTACCGTTGGGTTTTTATTAGGAACAACGACAGATGATGAATTTCGTCCGATTTATCCTGAAGCGAAATGGCAAGTTGTCGGAAGTCGTGCGGATGGAATTCGTCGCTTAAGAGCCGAAGAAATTGATTTAATGGCGAGTGATGGAATTCTATTATTAGGTGAATTGTGGAAACAAGGGGAAGACTTTAAAGGATTTCGTTTACTTCCCGAACAACCCCTAACTTTTGAAAATTACGGCTGTATTTTACCTAAAAATAGTTCTCAATGGGGAACAATGGTCAATCAAACTATTACCAGTGAAGACAATGCTCAATTGTGGAACCAATGGTTTGACGCTAAAACCGGGCGTTTTCCCTATCAACGATTACAAAGTAAAACCAAACCTTAGATCGTTCAAAGTATAGTTTCCAAAACACAACCACAGGCTGTTTCATTCCTGTGGTTAAAAAGAATTTCATATCTTTAATCAACAACGTGAATCAGTCCTCGCCGCAGCCGTTCAAAGACTTGATCAATATATAAATGATCTTCTAAACTTAATGCTTCTTTAGAGAGTAATAACGACATCAACACCCGTTGGTCATTGCGGGTAATTTGGCGGGAACAAAAAATTTGATTGACCAATCTTTCGACACTAACTGTGGGTTCACTCACCAACATGGGCATCACCTACAATCTAAACGCACCTAATCTAAATGTTTATTATCCCCTCAATTTCCCCGCTTGGCAGTGACAGAAAAACTCAAATAGGTGTGATCAACTTCACTCCTTAACTGTGATTGTGATCAACACCTTCCCCCCAGTCTACCCTCGTCTCCCGACAAATAAACCGACCAAAGGAAGACAAATAGGATGATTTGTGGTAGGATTAGCTGGGGGAATGTTAAGGTGACGATACACCATTTTGAGTCATCTGTCCTATGAAACAGAGCATGATAGCTAGTGTTGCCTTGTTAGTGGCACTCAGTCCTCTAACTCCAGCAAAAGCGGAAAATTTAGAACAAACTCAACAACTTCTGGCGACGAAACAATGTCAGAGTTGCGATCTCAGTGGGGCGGGTTTGGTACTGGCGAATTTGGTCGGTGCAAACCTCAGTAATGCGAACCTCGTGGGAGCAAACCTCAGTCGAGCGAACCTGACCGGGGCTGACCTGCGGGGGGCGAACTTAACTGGAGCCAGCTTATTTGGGGCGAACTTAACCGGAGCCAATTTAACGGGGGCTAACCTTAATGGTACGGATTTAAGAAGTTCCTATCTGACGAATGCGATGTTGGATGTTCAAAGCCTGAACAACGCTCAGTTAGTTGGTGTGGTAGGACTTTCGGCGAATAGTGGGAGTGCTGAAGATTTTTATCGCTTCGGGGTGACGGAAGCAAAAGCGGGTAATTATGTGAATGCGATTGATTTTTATAATCAAGCTTTAAGATTAGACTCAGATTTAGCCGCTGCCTATTTTGCTCGGAGTATGGCTAGGGCAGATTTAGGGGATTTAGTGGCGGCCATTGCTGATGCCAAACAAGCCCAACAACTTTATAAAAACTTAAATTCCCCAGAGGGAGAGCAACTATCACTCCAATTAGTAGAAGCCTTGGAATATCGACAAAATCCTGAACAAAATAAACCTCGTGGTGGATTTTTGGGGATGTTAGAATCAGCAGCCCCTATGTTATTAAAATTATTGTTCTAAGGAAGAAACGCCTAGAAATGAGTGAAGGCACTCGTCAAGAATGAGCAAGTTTAGAAATATTTTACAAATGATGAGTAGAACGGGATAAATTTTAGTTAAAATAACAATTAAGTTCAACTGTTCTATACCGCTTCAAGGGAGTGCAAGAGGGAGTTAATGAGCGATCGCAAACATAAAAATAAACCGCTCTGGAGTTCTATTACTCAAAAAGCCGGGGGTTTGAAAGACAGCGTAAGTCAAAAAGCCACGAATGCCAGCAAATCTCTGACGGAAAAAGCGACAGAAGCAGCAAAACATTCCGTGTCAAATGTGGGAGAAGCAATTAGCCATAAAGCCACAGAAGCCGGGAAAACGATTCTGGATACGGCAACCCATTCCGTAGAATCCACTTGGAAAAAAGGTCAAGATTGGATGGATTATTTGGGTGCAGATGCGGAAGAACCCTTATCTAATCATAATGCGCCGGATTGGAGTTTAGATGAACTCTATCATATTTTTGTTGCCTATCAAACGGCTTATCAAGGAGGAAGTCAAACCGTTACATTAAAAAGTGGAAAAACCTACACCGTTAGAATTCCTCCCAACCGTACAGAAGGGGAAAATTTACGCCTAAAAGGAGCAGGTGTTCAAGGAAATGATGCCTTTTTAGTGCTGCATAGTTTTTATAATTCTGAAGTCAATTTAGATCGACAGGTGAATCGTTTAATTAATCAGACTCCTGTATATGAACAAACTAAAATTAGATGTTTAGAAGCTTATAATCGTCTAAATAATGTGCAACCAACCCAAGATTTTATGGCGTTGGATTTGTTAGATTATTTAGTGCTCACGTCTAAACTCTATTCAGATATGGGTCAACGCTATATTATTGCTAGTCATCATTCCCGTTCTTTAACTTTAGAACAATGTTTAGGAAAAGCGTTAGAAACCTCGGATTTAGATTTAGATGAAAAAATGCGATTGAAAGGAATCTATCAATATGTTCGTTCTGGGGAAGCGGTTCCTGATTTAGAAGCGTTAACAAAAATAGATGCAATTATTCTCAATTCATCCTTGAAAGCGGATTTAAAAAAATACTATTTACGGGCAAGTATTACCTCCAGAGTCTTAACTTTGGATATTCTGATTATTAATACGATTTATAATCAATCTCAGTTGTCGGAAGCGGATAAAAAAAGATACGCTAAAACCTATATTCAACTCCGAGAAGGACAAACTGTTGTCGATGCGTTAACCCTAGTGGCGTTAGATGAATGGATGATCAAGGCTGAAATTCCTGCTATTGGGAAAGTGATTTATCAGTTAATCCGCAAACCGGATTCACCCTTAAATAATGAGTTTGATAGCGATGATTATTTAGAAGCTTTTAAAATTATTCAAGAAACCCTACAGTCTATCTTGAACAACACTCAAGATTATCCCGCAACGGGGATTCAAACGATTGATATTGCTGAGGTCAAAATTGAGCGATTAGCGGAAAAATGCTATAATTCTGTCGCCCGGGGAGGCTTGGGATTATTATCAGGAAATGTGATCATCAAAGGAGCCGTTCCTTTTATGGAAATGACCGCAAGAGTGGCGATCGCGCAAGTTGCCCAAGGGTCAATTCAAGATAAAATTAACTTAGGAATTCCGGCGGTTTCAGAAACGGTAAATCAGTCTACAGCCATCGGAAACAATTGGATGGCGGTGGGTTCCTTTGGAGAAGGTGAAAAACCCATTCATCATTTATTGGGGGCCTCATTTTATCGGACAATTATGGATAACATAGATGGGGTGAGTGGTTTGGCTGAACCCGCGACTAATAAATCTATTCCCCAAGGGTTAGGACTGTTAAAACTATTAAAAGGACAACCCGATAAACAACGGGTGATCAAAGACTTAGAAACTCGAATGTATCGTTAAACCTTTCGCGGTAGAATAGGACTGTTTAAAGATTAAATTGGAATCATCTTATGGCTTCTGAAACAAATACAACGGCTGAATCAACAACGGGTGCAGATGCAATTGATGTGGCGATCACTAAAGGAATTGACTTTGATGGTACACCCATTCCTCAAGTTAAGCTCGATCTCTATAATCAAGTCATGGGATTAGAAGCCGGACGTCAACGCAGTGGGGTTAGTAATACTATGCGGTCTCGAATTGTTCGCATTGGTGCTAAACATATTGCTCAAGATCAACTGAATCAACAGTTAATTGATGCGGGATTTCAAGGGTTAAAAGATAAAGAAATTTTGTTTTATTATGGGGGTAAATAATAGGGAACCACCTAATTTTAGCACTTTATACAGATTTAGGCTAATTTGTCAATGTGTAAGTGCTAAGATGCTCAGGATTAATTATCCACTATTTTGAAGCTAAACCATAGGTTTTAACAATTTCTGTTACTTCTTCTTGGGGACTCACTTGATCGAGTAGAAGCAACTGGATAACAGTAGCTGCAATATTGCGGAACATTTTTTTAGAAGAACTAATTTCTCCGTGTGCAGCTTGTTCTATTTTGATTACTCCTGAACCTAAAGTTTGTATAATTTGATTGGTGAGAGAATTGACGATTCCGTCGATAACACTCTGGCTATACTCTTCTGGCAATCCAATTTTTACTGTATCAAATTCGGCAGCAATTGAACTGGGAAAAATGGCTTCATTTTCGGTTGATACTCGTACCTCTACAGATAGTTTCCCCAAATTATTGGGGATAAATTCTGCACCTAAAAGTCCATAGCAAACTCTAGGCCCCACAGGGATAATGATTTCCAGGGCTGTTTGTCGGCTGCCTGATTTGCAGGCTAAACCCGTTTGTATATTTTTAGTAATAATATCCAGAGTAATAATATCCAGGGCTGGATATATGATAGATGGCTTATCTTTTAGCCAAACACGCGCTTTACTATGAAAGTCTAAATTGATAGTTTGCATTTTATGTAATCCCCCAAGCTCTTTCCCAATTTTTATTAAATTCATCAGGGTAAGCCCTAATTACGTCAGGATGATAGACACTAAAAGGCGATACTTCATAATCTTTTAAAGCTTGTTTATGAGCTTCATTATAAGTTAATCCTTCCTTCATTAATTCAGCTTCTTTTAATTCATGGAAATAAAAACTAGCATCAGCACCCGATATTTTTTTATGATGATTCAGATCTAATTCTAGCCTCTCAATCATCATTTCATTGGGGTGAAAATCAGGAAAATTATCAGCAAGGTGTTGTTTGATCATTTCTAGTTTTTCTTGTTCAACTATGAATTCTTGACCTTCTAATTTACCAAACAAAGTGCTTTTGAGATTATGGACTACAGTTATTCATGGTTGGATACATACTGCTAAAGGTTTATTACTAACTATACCACTAATATTAATTATAAGCAGTTCGTCAGCATCCTGCCAAGGAGTGATGAAAACCATGAAAAGAATCTGTAAGCTAGGCTACGGTTTAATATTTAGCAATCTGAGTCAGTAAATCTCATCCGGTAAGCGGAGAGAATGATAGGGGTGTTAGTTTCTACCTTTTCCCCACCAGGGGACGGAAACATAAAATATCTTATACAGTCATCGCTCAGGTGCTAGGATACAATGATATGTTAGTTTTTACCAAGCGGGTAAAAATATGTAGTTTTTATTAAAACCCTTATGACATCACCCAAAAAATTTGATCTGATTACTTTTATTGCTCGATTTGGCTGTGGTTTTATTATTGGTGGCTTTTTGTCTGCGTTGCGGTTTCCTCAATCTTTTCTGATGGCTTTTTTGATCGGTGGACTCCTCTGTGGCTTTTTAGCTTGGCTTTTAGGCGATCGCTTCTGGACATCCCGTTGGTGGTGGTAGTATTAGACACCAAACAAAAATTTACCAATTACAAATCAGCCGTTAACCTATTTATTTTTCCCATAAAAGCGCGATCGCAAATCGAACTAATTCCCCCATCAACGAAACCCGTTCTGATGGATTTGCAGTTTGTTCCCAACGAAATAAATTGTCTTTAAATAGGGGTTCCTGTTGAGCGCGTTGAACAATTCCTTGAATAATCACTTGATGTTGAAGATCTTCGAGTTCAACGCCATTTTTAGTTAGGAAATCTAATAATCTTTGGACGCTGACCACAAATTTTTCGGGTTCCTGCGATCGCAAAATCGATTGAATTTGACGAGAAATTTCTTTATACAAGGCTTCATGGTTCTGACGTCCTACCAGTGGAGGCGGAGGTAAGACGGTTCCGGGAATTTCTTTCAAATCAATTGAGGGGTTAAAAATAGGAACTTCTAAATTTAATAGCCCCAAAATCTCGGATCGTTTTTGTAAAAGCTTTTCCTTCATGGACAGATAGGAGGTTAAAATTTGTTCCGCCAGTAGTTTAGAATTGACTAAATAATTGGCTTGAACTTGTAGTGAAAATAGATCCGGTTGGGTTTCAAACCCTTGAATAATTAATTGCAATTCCGGGCTATTCTGTTCAATTTTAACTAAGGTATAGACTAACGCTTCCCAATTCGGATATTCCGTAAATTCCACCGTAATTAAATTACTGTCTTCCGGCGATTCATTGGCTAATTCTCCGGGTAAAAAATCTCGATCACTGGGATAACGATTTTTAGGCTTTTTAGTGGTATAATCAAACTGAGTATACACATAATCACACTCAACTTTTGCCAGTTCAACGTCCGATTTTTCCCAATTATGAATACAACATCCGGTTAATTTTGCCCCTTCTAAATTCGTGCGAATCAAATGGCTTTCAATTAATAATGCTTCCCGCAAATCTGCTTCACTTAAAATAGTATCGCTTAAATAAGCCCCGCTTAAATCCGCCTTGCGTAAGTTCGCCCCCCTTAAGTTAGCTTCACTTAAATCTGACCATAAGAGATAGACTTCCTCTAAATTTGCTCGTAATAAATAAGCTTTCTTAAAACTAGCTTTTAATAAGTAAGCTCCCATTAAATTTCCTCGACTTAAATCGGCACTATCAAGAATAGCTTCCGTTAAATCTGCCCCCGTTAAAATAACCCGGTGCATATCGGCCCCTGTTAAATTAGCAGACCGCAACGTAGCCCCGTTTAAATCCGCCTCAGTTAAATTTGCCTGTGTCAGAATTGCATCTTTTAAATTTGCACCAATTAACCGTGATTCTCGCAAATTTGCTTTGGTTAAATTCGCAGAAATTAAACTCGCACGAGTTAAATTAGCCTCCATTAATTCTGCTCCCATTAACAAAGCATGATTCAATTTAGCTTGCTCTAAATTAATTTGATCTAATTTCGCGCCTGTTAAATCTGTATTACTTAAATCAGCTTCTATCAAAATCGCCCAATTCAAATCCGCTTGTTTTAAGGTTGCGAACCGCAAATCCGCTTTGGTGAGATTTGCACCACTCAAATTGCTTTGATTGAGATTACTCCGTGTTAATACTATATTGCGTAAATCAGCCCGACGAAAACAGGCTCCCACTAACTGAGTTTGGTTTAACACCGCCCAACTTAGGTTTACGCCTGTGAGGTTCGCGCCTGTGAGGTCAATCTCTTGCAAATTGACACCGCTTAGATTTGCCCCACTTAAGTCGATATAAGTAAAATTGCGCTCCCCCGCTTGATATCGATCCAAAAATTCTTGTCTGTTCATGGGACAGCTTTAGAAGAGGCTAAAAAGGGTCAGCTTACAGTCTATCTTGAATGTCGCATGAGGACTTCCGCTACAGCGTCAGCTTAACGGTGAGCGGGTATTCTGTCCCTTTCCCCCCCCTCCTAACAGAAATTTTTTGAGTAAACCCCTAGACGTGCCGAGAATGATCTGTTAAGATGTTTAATTGTCGATCCTGGAGAGGTGGCTGAGCGGTCGAAAGCGACAGATTGCTAATCTGTTGTACGGCAGGTAACTCCGTACCGAGGGTTCGAATCCCTCCCTCTCCGTTGATAAAAGTGTTAAGCAAGAAACCTTGAGAAACCGGGTTTCTTTTTCCATGTCTAATTGCTCAACCCCCAAATTTTTGCCAGAAACCCGGTTTCTTTACCGAGGATAAAGCCAATCTTGGATTTCTTGGGTTAACCAGGCGCATTCCTCCGCCACAAATACTTCGCCAATTCTATAGGTTTGGGAAGTGGTGCGAATTACAACCTCATATTGGGATTGTTTTTTTTCCATAAAAACTCCAATAATATTGGATAGAGAACCCGACTGTAAACGATATTGAATTCCCCTCGATTTTCGGATAATTCTAAATTCATGGTGATCAAATTCAACCCAGGTTTTTTCATCAATAAAAAAGAATAACCACAATAACCACGAAACGAATAGGAATGAACACAAAAACCAAAATAACACGGGATTACTGAAAAACATCGGTATAAAAATAGATAATATGAAACCAAAACCATAAGAAATTGTCAAAAAATTCAAACACGCCATTTCCATCTTAAATAGTTTTCCTAACCCTTTTGGTGGGAAATAAATCTCTAAACGCTGTGAACTGCGAACCAGATTAATTCTACTGTGAAATGGTTGATTCAGTTTGGGAATTAATGCGCTTTTGGGGGTGGTATCAGGATTAATTCGAGGGCGAATTTTTCCGGCTTTTAACAACTCTAAAGCTTCCCGTGCAGTTTGTAAGCGTTTTTCTAAGGAAATTTCTGTTATTTGTTCAATCCATCGGACAAAATTGTAATTTAAACTAACCCGATCTGCAAATTGAATTCGAGCATTTTTTTGAGGTAAATCTGCCGGATAAGTATTGGTTAATAAATGAATTAATGTGGCTCCTAACGCATATAAATCCGATGCTGCAACCGCCCGTCCCCAAAATTGTTCTAAGGGTGCATAACCACTGGTTCCAACAACGGTAAAGGTTACGCCTGTAACACTTGCTTGAGCTTGTACCGCACCAAAATCGACTAAATAAATCTGTTCTGAACTGTCTAAAATTAAATTACTTGGTTTAATATCTCGATGTAAAACCGGAGGACTTAATTCATGCAAATAAATTAATATTTTTAAGATATCTTTAGCAATTTTTTTAACTTGAGATTCGGTAAAACGATGTCCTTGATCTAACAAATCTTGTAACGATAAACCAGGAATATAATCTTGTACTAATCCAAACCAAGGTAATCCCCCACCCACATTTTGATCTAGGGAAAAATAATCTCGATAATGGGGAATTCGAGGATGATTCAATGCTTGTAAAACCTGCGCTTCTCGTTCAAATAGTTTTAATTCTTCCCAAGCCATTTGCGGACTAAACGCTAACAACTTGATGATCACTTCTTCTTGAGTTTGTTGATCCGTTGCTAACCAAGTTTGACGTCCGGCGGCGGTACGTCCACATTGGCTTTCTAGTTGATAGCGGTCTTGGATTAGTTGTCCTGAGTTTAACATATTTAACTCAAAATCAAGCGATCGCATTAGATTTAGGATAACACGCGATCGCTAAATGTCAAAGAAAAGCCAACAGTTTCTCTAACTAACTTGTTTTAATCGATTTGTAGAACGGGGTTATAACACTTCATCAGGAATTAGGCTCGAATTTGTATTAAAAGTAAATTCTCGCTCACGGTCAAAAATACCATTGATCAATCTCCGATTAACCCGATAAGATTGTCAGGAGAATTCCAACTCTCCCTGAGATTGGCAACAAAACTTTACAATTATTTCCAGCCCTGAATTGTCACCCTTGGTTAATATGCCATTTCTGGTTAAAATATGTGGGATTTTAACCTTATTGTAGCTTCCCATAACACCTCTTAAAGATGAAACAGGTTCAGACAGTTATCGTGCAATTTCTCGTTGCGATCATAATCAGTTGTTTAGGATGGTATGCTACATCACCATCGGTACGCATCGAAGCCGCCCTCCCCCAAAAGGTGACTCCCCCCTCGACCCCTCGCCCTCCTCAACCTGCTAAACCCCCCTCACCCCAACCTGTGATCGAACCCCAACCAGAAGCGCTACGCAATAAACATCGAATTGTGGTCGTCGGGGATAGCATTACCCAAAGTGGGGGACAATATGGCGGTTATGTCTGGTTACTACAACGCTATTTGAATTTTCTCTATCCTCAACAACCCGTTGAAATCATCAGTTCAGGAGTTTCTGGTAATACCTCAACCCAACTTTATGAACGATTTAAACAAGATGTCTTAGAGAAAAAACCCGATTTAATTACAATTAATATTGGGGTGAATGATGTTTTGCAAAGTTTCCAAACCCCAACAACCGCCAGACCGAATATTCCCACACCCCAAGAATATCGGCAAAATTTAACCGCAATGGTAGACGTAGCAACAGCAAAAGCCATTCCGGTTTTGTTATTATCACCAACGATTATTTATGAAGATCTAAGCGGTCGAGAAAATCAACGAATTGCAGAATATATTGCAGTTATGCGGGATGTCGCCTTACAATATCACTGTCAATTTATTGACTTAAATGTTCCCTTTCGTCACGTTATTAGTACCTATCAGCGTTATGGTGGACAAGGACAGAATCTGTTAACTCGTGATGGAATTCACCCCAATATTGCAGGTCATCAAATCATTGCCTATACTATTCTTAAAGGCTGGGGCGTTCCTGAACCCAAAATCCAAAGCCTAAAACTCAATGATTAATGAATTTCGGTTTTATCCTGATTTGAGCCTATATTTTCACAAAAGATCAGTTAACAGCCAACAGTCAAACCTTTCCCGCTTGGGAATCTGGATATTCTTTGAGAATTGTTAATTTTAGGGGAGGAGTACCCAATTATGCTAATCTACAGGATAATCATTAACCTCTGAAAATTTCAGAAGTATTGAGTGGTCTAACCCCACATAACTCCAGTCAAGTTATTGCCATCGTCATTTATTTTTGTCAGCATCTAAATTTATAGCATTGATTACCGACTATGAAATTACAAGACATACTAGGAACCGAACAACGTTATGATGTAAACGCGATCTCAACTGATGAGGAGTTAACTCGTCAAATTCAAGTTATTTTAATTAATTTGACTTTGCTTGATCCTCCAGCAGATGGCAAATTTGGCTCGAAATCTACCGCAGCTTTGCATCGATTTCAAACCTTAATGGAATGTGGAGAACCGGGATTTTTGGGATTAAAAACCGCAAAAAAACTGATTGAAACCAAGCGAGAAGAAATTCCTACCGATGTTCCCATCCTTAAAATTACTAAAGAAACTATTTTAAAACTTAGACCCGTTGCTTCCTCTCAACTGAGTGATACAGAAAAGCAAGGCGTTAAAGCGGGTCAAGAATTTAAACTCCTCGCTTATGAACCCCTACGCGGTCATATTCGAGTCGCATTTCGGGGTGATGAATTTGGAGAACAATCTGTTTGGTATATCTTTGATCAACACGGGGAAATTTATCAAGGGAAAGATTTAGTTTATCCTAAACCCCGTCCTCAAAGTATCAAACTCGCTAATTTTCCCTATAAATCTCAACTGGATAACTTTTATAATCCCACAGGTTCCTGTAACGTCACGTCCATCGCCATGTGTTTGCAATATTTAGGTGTTCGTCGGCGTACCAGTGGCGGTCAATTTGAAGATGAACTCTATGAATATGCTTTACAACAAGGCTATAGTCGCTGGAGTCCCTATGATTTAGCTAAAATTGTTAAAGATTATGGCGCAAAAGATTACTTTTCAGACCGAGCGACAATAGAGGAGTTACAAGACTGGTTAGCGGATGGTAAACCTGCGGTGCTTCATGGTTATTTTACCGCCTTTGGTCATGTTATGCCAGTGGTGGGTTATGACGAAAAAGGTTTACTTGTACATGACCCCTATGGGGAATGGTTCTCATCAGGATATCGCACGGATTTGAATGGAGCTTATTTACGTTATACCTACAATTTAATCCGTCGAGTTTGTATGCCGGATGGGGATTTTTGGGTACATTTTATTACCACTTAAACCAAAAACCCGGTTTCTCAAAGAAACCGGGTTTTTATTACTAGGTCTTAATTAAACTTAAATTTGATTACGGATGCGTTCTAAATAGAATTTAGCAACTCGGTCAGTGGAATTTAAGGTTAAGCACGCTTCAAATTTTTCCATAGCTTCCTGATAGTTTTGGAGATTATAAAAAGAAACAGCCTCTTCAAATATTGTTTTAGTCGCTAATTTTCCGGCCTTAATTTCGGGTAAATCTGCATCAAAAACTTCAAAAACAGATACTTGTTCCGATTTTCCTTTAACATTGACTCGACCCATTAAACGAATCGCATAAAGATCGGGATTTTTCAACGCTTTTAATGTATATTCAGAAATCAATAAGGGCACACCAAAATATTTTGTTACCCCTTCAATTCGAGAGGCTAAATTCACCGCATCACTAATCACGGTACTATCCATACGATTTTCTCCTCCCACGGTTCCTAACATCAAAGAACCCGTATTAATTCCAATTCCAATCGCCACTTTAGGACGTTCGGGTCGCCCTCTTTTCAAATTATATTCAGTCAGTTCTGTTAACATGGTAATTCCGGCTTTAATTGCATCATCTGCACCCCCATTAAATAAAGCCATAATTGCATCGCCGATATATTTATCAATAAACCCTTGATGTTGAGTAATCGCAGGTTCCATGCGGGAAAGATAGGAATTAATAAATTGGAAATTATCTTCCGGGGTCATCTTTTCACTGATGCTGGTAAAGTCGCGGATATCAGAAAACAAAATTGACATTTCATGCTGTACACCTTCTCCTAACTTGACTTCTGCAATACTGTTATAACCCAGGAGAGATAAAAATTCTTGAGGAACAAAACGAGTCGCTGCTTCGGTTAATTCTAACTGGGTTTGCATGGCAATTTCTAAATTACTATTAACTTCAAATAGTTCTTCAATAAACTGTTGGCGTTCAACTTCTGCCTTTTTTCGCGCCGTAATATCTGCAATAAATCCTTGATAATACAGTAAATTTTCCTCGGTATCAAAAACAGGTTTAGCACTAGCAGAAATCCAAATTTTATGCTGATCAGCCCGGTAAATTTGAAATTCAAAATTAGAAACCGTTTCTTGTTCTTTCATTAAATTAATAAACTCGGTATGACGTTCAGGTTCCACATATAATGGATAATGAGAATCCCTTAAAATCTCCATCAAAGATTGAGGAGAATCATACCCATAAATCCGTGACATGGCTGGATTTACATTAATATAAGAATGTTGAGGACTATATTGAAAAATTCCTTCTAACGCATTTTCATAAATACTCCGATAGTTCTCCTCTGCAATTCTTAGAGCTTCTTCCGCTTGACGACGTTCTGTAATATCAATTCCTACCGCAACGATCGCAGCACCTTGCTGGTATTTTTGCACCACAATTAAATAGTAACGTCGTTGATTTTTATGGATAATGGGTAAAATTTGAGAATCTGAATGTTCAGGACTGGCTAGAAACTGATGCAGAAATTTAACATAGTCTGAACTGTTTTTATAAAATCCGATTTCTTGGCCAATAATTTCTTCCGGCTGCAAACTTAAACGATCTGCTAAATCACGATTAACTCCCAAATAAATCCCCCCCGCACTCATCCAAGAAATTGACCCCGGTACCGCGTTTAATACTGCTTCTAACTGTTCTTTGGCGGCGGATAATGCTTCTTTTGCTTGTTGTAAGTCGGCATTTTTAGCTTCTAATTTAGCAAAGGATTCTTGCAGTTGATAGGTCATCGTATTAAACGAACTGGCTAAAATTTCCAGTTCTGTAATTCCTTTGGCTTGAATATGTTGATCTAACTTCCCTTGAGCAATTGCTTTCGATGCACTACTTAATTTGAGAATGGGTTGAGAAATCCAACGAGAAGTAATCATTCCGGCTAAAATGGCGATCGCTAACGCCACAAAACATAAAAAAATTGTCAGACGATTACTCGCATTAATTTCATCCATAAAATCAGTTTCTGGAATCACAACCACAATTAACCAGTCCAGTCCCCGACCATCTTTAAAGGGTAAAACTTGAATAAATTGCCGTTGATCATTCAGGAAAAACTCTGTTTGTAAGGGTTGTTCTAAGGTGGAAAAACTGCCATATTGATGCAGAAGTTGTTGAGCAGCGGCTCGAATTAAGGGATTTTGACTTTCGGTTGCTGGGAGCAATTTCGCCTGCTTCCCGTCGCCAACGGTGAGAGGTTCATCGGTGGAACTAGAGAGTAATTGACCCGTGCGATCGCTCACAAACGCAATACCCGATTTTCCGATTGATAAACTCGATAGAAATTTGCGGAAATCATCGGGAAGTAGCACATCCGTCGCACAAACCCCCAATAGCTCCCCAGTATTGGGATCATAAATCGGTTGACTAGCGGTGACGGTGGGTAATCCTGTCGAGAAAGCTAAATAGATATCACTCCAGACCGGATGGCCCGTTTTTTGGGCTTTTTCATACCAAGGGCGTTTTCGAGGGTCATAAATAGCACCACTATCCCGATGTAACGTCGTGGGTTGCCCTTCGGTATCAATATTGTAGAGGTATAAATGTTGTCCCGTCCAGGGGTTCGCTGTCCACAAACCCAAGGAATCTTCCTCTAAAATTCGCACCGCTCCTAAAAATTCCCCTTGGGAGTTGGCACAATAGATGGCGTACAGTAGAGGAGATATTTTTAATTGATCCAATAGGGGGGGAACACTTTTGATATTAGTAACATCCAGTTCCCCACGCAGAAACGCACGACTATTAAGTTGATTCAGTCGATAGGGATTCTCAAAATAGCTTTTGAGTTCCTGTTGAATTCGGGCACTGAGTTCGCTACGAAGTTGAGAGGCGAGGGTATTAACGGCTTTTTGAGCATTTCTAAAGGAAAGATACCCGACCAATCCAACGGCGGCAACAATTTGAACGACAAAGGTAACGACTAGAGTTGTTCGCAAACGCACTTTAGGTAATTTTTGGGGGACAGTACGGGGTGCAGACGGAGTGAATCTCATGGGTGATGGGTCAGAACAGTGGATGAGGGATCATGACTTTATTCTTAATCCTGAGTCTTCCAACAGACATTTTCGGCATAGCACCCCCAAGATAAAGGCATCATAACTCATGATAAACCGTCTGCAAGAGAGGAATTTGTTGATAAAATCACGATAAAAATTACCTCAATCTCGTTGAATACCGTTAAAACCTGTTTTTCCCAACAAAAAAATGTGGGGACATTTGCCCCCACATCGCCATCAAAGTTTTACGATTTGGCTTTAGACAAAACTGAAGGACTCACTTTCCAGGCTAGTCAATAGGTTGTCTTGGACAATAGCCATTAAATCCTCTTGGCCATTAACGGTGCGGAAAATTGCGGTTCCGTTGGGAACATCAGGATAAGCCGTTTCCAGGCGATACTGATTGGGTGTTCCTAATAATTGAATCATGTCTTCACCGAGTTTGAAATCAACAATCAGAGAGTAGTCATCTATTGTTCCGATTTCAGATAAATGATCTAAGATAAAGGTGTTATTTCCTGAATCACCCGTGAGGGTATCTATACATTGGGTACTAGAGAAAGAATCCTTTCCTTGTTCTCCTGTGAGTGGATCATGAGTGGTTAATTGAGATTCTGATTCCGTAGAATTGTCAGCAGGATCAGCAACAGCAGTCAAGTTATCTGTTGGAGAAATAACAGCAAGATTATCGGTTTCTTCACTAGCTGGAGAAGTCGAATCTTGAGCAGTCAATTGAGATTCTGATTCCGTAGAATTGTCAGCAGGATCAGCAACAGCAGTCAAGTTATCTGTTGGAGAAATAATAGCAAGATTATCGGTTTCTTCACTAGCTGGAGAAGTCGAATCTTGAGCAGTTAATTGAGATTCTGATTCCGTAGAATTGTCGGTAGGATCAGCAACAGGAACTAAGTTATCGGTTAAAAGATTGGTTTCTGGAATAGTTGCTAAGGAACCAATTGCTGTTAAGCTGGGAACTTCAGTTAGTTCTGGGGTATCTTTAGAATTTTTATGATTTTTGTCCTTGGATTTATCGGAATTTTCTTTGCCACCAATATCTTTGATAATTGCAACCGTATCTCCTTGATACTTTAACAATAAATCGTGATCCTCAGAAGTAAAACTGAAGTCAGAGGAGTTAAGATTTCCTGTAAATTGTAGGCGATCGCTCTCCAATTGGAAATTAAATATTGTATCAACACTACCATCGACACTGATCACAAAAGTATCGACACCCTTAGATTTGCCCCCGTACATTTCATCATTACCAGCATCACCCATTAACAGGTTATCCCCAGAGTCAACCATGAGAACATCTTTTCCTGCCCCTCCAATCAGGGTATTATTGCCAGAGTGACCATCTAGGGTGTCATTGCCATCATTACCTTCAAGTTTGTCATCCCCATCATTACCTTCAAGTTTATCATCCCCATCATTGCCTTCAAGTTTATCATCCCCATCATTGCCTTCAATTGTGTCATTACCATCGCCACCTTCAAGTTTATCATCCCCATCATTGCCTTCAAGTTTGTCCTCCCCATTATTACCTTCAATATGATCATTTCCATCGTTACCTTCAATATGATCATTGCCATCATTTCCTTCAATATTATCCTCGCCATCATTACCTTCAATTTTATCGTTTCCACCATCCCCTTTAATCGTATCGTTATCTTCGTTACCCCAAATTTTATCGTCACCATTGCCACCGGAAATATTATCTTTTCCAGTATTTCCTTCAATTAAATCCTGACCATCATCCCCAAAGATGTTGTCATTACCTTTATTTCCATACAGGGTATCATCATCATCCCCACCGGAAATTAGATCGTCCCCATCATCACCTTCAAGTTTATCATCCCCATCATTTCCTTCAAGTTTATCATCCCCATCATTTCCTTCAAGTTTATCATTGCCATCGCCACCTTCAATATGATCATTTCCATCATTGCCTTCAAGTTTGTCATTACCATTGCCACCTTCAATTGTGTCATTACCATCGCCACCTTCAATATGATCATCCCCATCATTTCCTTCAATATTGTCCTCGCCATCATTGCCTTCAATTTTATCATCCCCACCATCACCTTTAATCGTATCGTTATCTTCGTTACCCCAAATTTTATCATCACCATTACCACCAGAAATATTATCTTTTCCAGTATTTCCTTCAATTAAATCTTTACCATCATCCCCAAAGATGTTGTCATTGCCTTTATTTCCATACAGGGTATCATCATCATCCCCACCGGAAATTAGATCGTCCCCATCATTTCCTTCAAGTTTATCATCCCCATCATTTCCTTCAAGTTTATCATTGCCATCATT
>CAITND010000030.1 GCA_903893625.1 uncultured Oscillatoriales cyanobacterium | reverse complement strand
TATTTCTAATTAATCATTAGATCTCAAGGAATTAATCGAGCTAATGCCTAGAAAGTTAGCGATTGATAGCTTCTGCTATCAGCCTAAGCATTGAAATCATCTACTTAGCTTAACTAAGTTTTAGCCATCGAACTCACGTTAAATAGAAACAACATCTCATTGGGGGATAGCTTCACCTCATAATTCTGAGCATAATTACTTAAGCCAAACATTATAATGACTTGAGTTTCTTGTAATTCTTCTTCCCCTAGTGTGAAACTTCCATTAGCTTGCTGTACAACTCCGCGATGAATAACATCTACTTTTCCAGCAATAGAGATTATTGAAGTTGGTTTTGTCATTGCAAAGCTTAAAAATTCACCAAACCCGATCAATAGATCTATACATTCATCTAATGGTTGATTGCAAAGGTTTTTTATGGATAGATAAGTTTTTTGCTCAATATTCGCTTTGTAATCGGTTGCGCCCCACGAGAAATTGGTTTGAGAAAAAGTGATATCTAACTCTAAATTACCAATCTTTGTCAAGTGAATAGTTGACGGTGGCTGATACGCCATCCATATTTTATTTCCTTCTTCTAAAATAATCTGTATGCCAGATTTACCAATCCACTTTTCCAAATGAGAATATTGGACAGAAATAGATTTTAATTTTATATCTTGTTCATTTTTAAAATGGATTTTTCTGAAAACATACTCAATATTGAATGATAGAGTTGGTCTATTTTTTACCAACTCAAACTTTTTGATTTGCCCATAACATTTATATAGGGTAATTTCCTCATTGTTATCAAGTAAGCCAAGGATAATAATTTCTTCTGGCTTAATAAAATCAAGTTCCACACCTGATGTTAAATTTGAATTCTCTTCAATTGAAAAACTCCCACTTGACAAAGTAATGTTTTCTACCTGACCTACCTCTTTAAATTGTGAACTATAAAACGAGCCAATTAATTCTAATGTTGGGCTACTCCCAGGTGAAAAACTTAGTTTTCCAGGAACTACAACTTCTGGGTTATTAGGAAGCCACCACTTCCCTAAACTGCCAAAATCTTCAAGCATCTGTGTTTAGTGTATATTTAGGTCTGCATTATTTATACTATCCCTCTTATGTCAATCCCTTATGGTTAAAAATTGTTGCCACGATGATTCAAGATATTTTTAGGGGAAAGGTTGTAGAATTTCTCAAATTTTTAGATAATCATTTAAGAAACCGGGTTTCTCCCTCAGACTTAATAATATCAAATCCAGATTAATTCAGAAACCCAGTTTCTGGGGGCGATAGGTTGCAAAAATTTAAGAAACCGGGTTTCTCCCTCAGACTTAATGATATCAAATCCAGATTAATACAGAAACCCGGTTTCTGTGGTGCTATCAAGAATCCTGAATCGACAGAGGAACCGTTGAAAGATACAATAAAGACATTCTATGATGGGTTATGACTCAATATCGAATTAACATGATGAAACTTGATCACGTTCAATCTAAATCTTCTTCCGGTTATATTGGAAAAGGGGCAATCCTGCTCACTATTTTAGCAGGAACAATGGCATTTACTAATCCTCCGCGAGAAGAATATCTCAATTATGCCTCTGATCAATTATCCACAGAAATTAAAAAATCGATTTGTCAAGAGTCCCAAGTCCCGGAATTTTTAAAAGGACTTTCTAATACATTAGTCAATACTTGTAATAGCTTAGTTACCACTCAACGTAACTTAATTAAAGATACGATTGATAAATCTACAAATCGACAAAATGCTATTCTATTTAGTGTTTATACAACTGAAATCGCCGGATATAAATATCAAACATTAGGAGGGTTTGGTAATTTTTTAACCTTTCCTACAAAAGATCCTAAAACCTCTCAATCTACCTCTAAATGATATGTTGAGAATTGCCTTCAATTTCCTGCTTTAATTGCGTGATAAAACTATCTCGATTAACTTGATTTAAAATCTCTTGAATGGCGGTATCAATTCCATTTTCACCCCAAGTACAACCCTTTTCTAAATAGACTTGCGCCGCCTGACCCACCGTATAGGTTAAATAGGCAGAAATAGACGCTTGAGTAATCGCAATTCCCGCATAATTAGCGAGATCCGTTGCTAATCCTGCGGCACTTTTGCCGAATCCCAATATCCAACCACTTCCCATTTCAGCTAATAGTAATCCTCCCGAACTCAATAGAATTTTTTTCCATAATTTTCCCGCTTCATAACTGGTCATGGGTAAACCATATAAACGAGATAAGGAACGAATTAAGATTAAATCACTAATCGTTGCACCCAATACATCTAAAATAGCAATCGGATTTAACGCCACAGCTAAAGCTTTATAGCGTGTGAATTTCCAGATTAATTCTTCCGCTTCCGCCGCTTGTAATTGAATACTTTGACGAGCAATAATACGTTCTGCTTCTCTTCCTTGTACTAACGCATTTAACGCTAAAAGCGATCGCCCTTCTCGATTTAACAGCTTTAAAAGGATCTGTTTTAATTCATCAATTTGAGGCGGTGGAGACTCCCATTCATAAGTTATATGACCGTCCGGCCATTCAATTCTCAGTTGTACAGGTGCGGGTTCGGCTGATACCTTGACAATTTCAAATGGGGTTGACTGTTGGGGAAGATTCATCGAAATAGACGAAGAAAACTGATCAAAATCAGTAGGGGGAATTTTAGCTAATTGTTGTAAATTTTGATAAACTTTATTTTGTTCTGTTTCTGTATAGAGATCAATTTTATTAAACACAATAATTAACGGTTTATGAGCAGTTTGTAATTCTAAAAGGGCATCATATTCCGTTCGGGTTAAATCCCCCGATACCACAAATAAAATTAAATCTGCTTGGCGAGTCACTTCCTTTGCCATATCCCCCCGAACTTGTCCGGCGACTTCATCTAATCCAGGGGTATCAATTAACTCAACTAGAATCGGATTTAGTTCTTCAATATTATCAATCCGGTTGGGTTCTTCAATTTGGGATAAAGGAACACTCCAACGCACAGAACGCGGCCATTGTGTCACCCCATTTAACGGCCCTGTTTGGAGAATTTTTTCCCCTAATAAGGCATTTAAAACCGCCGATTTCCCCCGACTGACTAACCCAAATACGGCAATTCTAATTAACCCTTGTTCCAGCTTTTCTAAATTATCCGATAACAGTTCTAATTGTTTTTGTAATGTTGCTTGTAATTCAGGATGAGAACTTCGCCGTTGACGTCGCAAATGGTGATAACGGCTTAAGGTTTGTTTTAAACTCGAACGAGCTTGATTAAAATGAGTATTCATTATTAATGGGGAATTACGAATTACGAATTACGAATGGGGAATGGGGAATGGGTAATAATTAAAAAAATTCGTTGTTGAGCTAAATCCCTAGATTCTTGGGCTAAAGCCCGACAACGGTTAAAAATTAGCCCAATTATGATGAAGACAAAATTTCTTCTAGGGCAGGTTTAATCGTTGGATATTGATAATTAAAATTGTAGGAGAGGGTACGTTTAGGGATGACTTGTTGACCTTGGAGAATTACCTGCGCCGCATCTCCTAATAGAATTTCCAGAGCAAAATCAGGAACCGGAAGCCAAGAAGGACGATGCAAAACTTCTCCTAAAGCGTGACATAACTGCTCCATTTTTACCGGGTTAGGTGCGGTAGCATTCAGAACCCCTTCTACTTGGGAATTTGTTAAACTAAATAGAATTAAATTGACTAAATCTTCCCGATGAATCCAAGAAAACCATTGATGTCCTGAACCTAACGGCCCCCCCGCAAACAGTTTAAAAGGAGTTAACATTTTTTCTAATGCTCCTCCCATTCCTAAGACAATTCCTAATCTTAAAATCACTAAACGAGTACCGACTTCCTGCACCTGTTGGGCGGCTGCTTCCCAAGCCAGACAGACATTAGCGAGAAAATCCCGCCCACTGGGGCTATTTTCATCAAACAGGGCGGTTTCGCTAGTTCCGTAATATCCAACCGCCGAAGCACTCACCAGAACACTTGGTTTAGAATCAGCTTGGGCGATCGCTTCCACTAATTTTTGAGTCGCCGTTGAACGACTTTCTAAAATTACCTGTTTGCGTTGGGGTGTCCAGCGTTCATCAGCAATGGGGGCTCCGGCCAAATTCACCACCCCATCACATCCCGAAATGGCTTGTTGCCAAGAACCCGATTTCGTCGGAGTATAACCCACAATTTCTAACTGGGAAGAGACAGAACTGGGAAATACTCGTTTAGCCCGTTCTGGGTTGCGGGTCAGGACTAACACCGAATGGCCTTCCGCTTGCAGTCGTTCCACCAAACGACTTCCGACAAATCCCGTTGCCCCTGTAACTGCTACTTTCATTAAAATAACTCTTAATGGCTGAATGGTCGCACCTTTGTCTTTAGATTATCAAATCTTCGCCACTTCCCTGTGCGGGTAGCAAGCTAACATAAGGAGAAATAACCCCAATCTTTCTGATCAGAAAAATCCCTCAAAACCCCCGCTTGGAAATCATCATGCTGATCCAGAAAAAATCAAAACTTATCATAGCCGTTGTAGCGATCGCTTGTGTCGGTAGTATCGCCACCGTTATTTATTTAACCCATCAACGGTACAAAGCCTATAGTGCCTTAGAAACGGGCAAACTGGTACCGGGTGAAGCGATCATGGCAACCTTTGTGTCTCCCACCCCTCACGCCTTATCACAATTACAAAATTTTGGTACTCCAGAAACCCAAGCGTTAATCTCACAAGGAATTCAAGCTTTTCAAAAGCAAAGTTTAGCAGGGACGGCGATTAATTTCAATCGAGATATTCAACCTTGGATCGGCGGGGTAATGGTGACGTTACTCCCTCCCGATCCAGTCAAACCCGCCTCTGATCCACAATTGTTAATGGTGGTGGGAATTAAAAATCAATGGAAAGCATGGAATTTTGCCCAACAAGTAAAGGCTTCACCGGATATCAAATCTCAACAGAGTCAATATCGAGGCATTACCCTATCCCGTTACACCGAAAAAAGCGGAAAACAATACAATGTCGCAGTTGTTAACGATCAATTAGTGATTGCAGCCCGTCCTGAACCCGTGAAACGGGCGATCGATAGCTTCATGGGCTCACCGTCCCTCGTGAGTTTAGGGGGAAAATCTGACCTTTTCTTTAAAAGTGCAAACCTCTCTAATCCCTTAATCACCGTATTTATAGCGGACTATGAGGGTTTTATGAAAGATTTGAGTACCACTTGGCCCGATGCTTCCCGTTTATCCGGTGAATCCTTATCTCCATTTAAACCGATTCAATCCGTTATTTTGGGGGTTGGGGTAGAATCGGAAGGAATTCGCTTAAAAGCCATCGCCCAGTTACGTCATGATGCCATATCCCAACATTCGCCAGAATTTGGGAAAATGGTAAATCGCTTTCCCGCAGAAACCCTAGCCTTGATCAATAGCCATGATCTGCATCAATTGTGGTTACAGTTTTTAACATTAGGGGAAAATAATCCCGATCTTCAAAACCTAACCAGTCAAATTCGTTTGGGACTGCAAGCGATTGATTTAGATGCAGATACAGAAGTCTTTGGCTGGATGGATGGGGAATTTGCCTTGGGTGCGATCGCATCGGAAAAAGGAGTATTAGCGTCCTTGGGATTAGGGGGAGTATTGTTAATTGAAACCAGCGATCGCCCCGCCGCAGAACGAATGTTAAATAAACTGGATACTATTATTGCCAATAGTAATCCTCCGATTAATATTGAACAAAATACCCTAGCCGGAATTGCCGTCACCGAATGGAATGATCCCAAACAGGGAACCTTATTTGGGCATGGTTGGTTAAATCCCAATTTAATGTTTGTTGCCTTTGGGGGGCCAGTGGTGGAAGCGATCACCCAAGCACCCCAACAACCCTTGAACCAAAGCCAACGATTTCAAGAGATTAGCAAATCTTTACCCAATTCCCATCATAGCTATGTCTATTTAGATATGGAAAAAATTACCGCTTGGGCGATGGGATATCTGTTAGCGTCCCCGGCTATTTCCCTACAACCCAACCGGATGACGATGCTCAATTCCATTCGAGGTGTCGGGATCAGTGCCCGGTTTCCTGATGCTTCAGAGGCTGAGGTGGAAATGGTATTGGTGCTGAAGCCGAAAGCCTAAAACAAGAGAACTAAGCACAAACAACGTCTGGGCGAATCATGCTAAAATCGTTTTTAGGTCTACCCAAACCCTATGCGTATATTAATTTATTCCTATAACTACTATCCTGAACCCATTGGTATTGCTCCTCTGATGACAGAACTGGCGGAAGGCTTGGTTAGACGAGGGCATCAAGTCCGGGTTGTCACTGGAATGCCCAATTATCCAGAACGCCGGGTTTATGAGGGATATCAGAATAAATTTTATCTGACCGAAGAACACAATGGGGTTGTCATTCAGCGCAGCTATATTTGGGTGCGTGGCTCTAAACCGGGGTTATTGGATCGTCTGCTTCTCGATGGTAGCTTCATGATCACGAGTATGGTTCAGGCGTTTAATGGGTGGCGACCTGATATTATTTTTGCCACGGTTCCGCCTTTATTGGTGAGTGTTCCCGTTGGCGTTTATGCTGGGGTTCGTCGTTGTCCGGTGATTCTCAATATTCAGGATATTGTTTCAGAAGCCGCCCTGCGGGTCAAATTAGTTAATCCTGATGGGATTGTGATTAAAACAGCCCAAGCCGTTGAACAGTTGACGTATGAAAAGGTTGATCGAATTTCTGTTATTGCAAATGGTTTTGTTGATAAGTTAGTAGAGCAAGGGATTCCTGAAAATAAAATTG
Source organism: uncultured Oscillatoriales cyanobacterium (assembly GCA_903893625.1). Lineage (GTDB taxonomy): Bacteria > Cyanobacteriota > Cyanobacteriia > Cyanobacteriales > Microcoleaceae > Planktothrix. The sequence goes on along the minus strand of CAITND010000030.1, from coordinate 863 downwards.
TTTATATTCCGAATTGGGTGGATACGAATTTTATTCGACCTTTACCGAAGACGAATAATCCCTTTCGGATCAAGTATCAACTGCAAGATAAATTTGTCGTTCTGTATTCGGGGAATATTGCTTTAACCCAAGGTTTGGAAACGGTGATTAAAGCAGCCACATTATTAGAGCATATTCCTAAAATTTCTTTTGTGATTGCTGGTGAACAGGAGGCTTTACAAGAGTTAGAGAAGTTACGCCAGGATTATCAAACCCAGAATATCTTATTAATTCCCCTAGAAACCCGCGAAAAATTACCAGAGATGTTATCGGCTGCGAATGTGGGATTAGTTGTGCAAAAACGACAGGTGACAGCCTTTAATTTACCGTCTAAAATTCCGGTTTTATTAGCTAGTGGCTGTGCAATTATTGCCTCTGTTCCTGATACGGGAACGGCCAAAGAAGTCGTTCTCAAAAGTGGAGGAGGAATTGTGGTTCCGCCAGAAGACGCAGAGAGTTTAGCTCAAGCGATTACACATCTTTACAAAAATCCAGATCAGCTAGCAACTTTGGGTAAACAGGGTCGAAAATACGCTGAAGACTATTATAGCATTGAACAAGCGTTGAACCAGTATGAAACGTTATTTACAGAAGTGGTAGCAAAATCTACACCCATTTTAGCTTGACCGACGGGAATCCCCACACCATACCGATCAAGGTTGGTGTGGGATGAAAGGTGGGTGAGACGAGGATTCCATCTGCTCACAATCTCAAAGCATAGCTTTGAGCAGTGGGCAGATGGATGACGAGACGAACAAAATATTTTTTTAATTGTTCGATCATTTGTGATCAAGTAACACTAATTGAGGCATATTAGTCACAAC
>CAITND010000029.1 GCA_903893625.1 uncultured Oscillatoriales cyanobacterium | reverse complement strand
TATTTCTAATTAATCATTAGATCTCAAGGAATTAATCGAGCTAATGCCTAGAAAGTTAGCGATTGATAGCTTCTGCTATCAGCCTAAGCATTGAAATCATCTACTTAGCTTAACTAAGTTTTAGCCATCGAACTCACGTTATCACAATACGGTTAAAAATGCCCTAATCAAAGATGAATGGGTAATTACCCATGATCCACTGAGTTTAAAATGGGGGAAGAAAGATATGTATGTTGATCTGGGTGCAAAACAACTTCTGGCGGCTGAAAAAACAGAACGTAAAATTGCAGTAGAGGTAAAAAGCTTTACTGGAAACTCAGAAATGACCGATTTAGAACGAGCAGTTGGTCAATATATTGTTTATAATGATGTCTTATTGCAAGTTGAACCGAAACGACTGCTTTATTTAGCTGTTGCTGAAGAAGTTGCTCAGGGACTATTTGAAGAACCTCTAGGTCAGTTATTATTAAATAATAACCGAATTCGTTTACTTGTTTTTAACCCAGTTTCCGAGGTGATCGTACAATGGATACCTTAAAACAAGATCGAGAAATTATTGAAAAAGTTATTAGTGATTATGCGGCTATTTCTTATGCTTATGGAGAAATTGAGCGCCATGTTGTGTTTGATCGTCACCATGATCGGTATTTACTCATGATTTTGGGATGGGAAGGTATTAAACAGGTGCATGGATGTATTATTCATCTGGAAATTATTGAAGGTAAAATTTGGATTCATCGAGATGGCACCGAAGATGGCGTTGCGAATGATTTACTAGAGGCGGGAATTCCCAAAAAACGGATTGTTTTAGGGTTTAAATCGCCTCAAGTTAGACCTTTAACGGGATTTGCGATCGCTTAATTTCAAATAACATTAAGAAACCGTTTTTTCTGTTTTTGGGGGTGCGATCGCTTTTCCATTCACTTCTTGTAAATAGAACCCTCCCACTGTAATTAAAAACAGTAAATAACTCACCACTTGCACAAAATACAATTGATCTCGATAGCCAAATAATGCTTTTAAAACGATCCCTGGAAATTGTTTATCGGGTAAGAATCCCTGAGCATTCAATACTAAATTTCCTAATAAACAAGACGCAGGTTGAGTTAAACATAATCCCGCATATTCAGGATTAATTTGGGCTAATATTCCCACTCCCGCATCTAAATGTTTGAGAACTGAAATTACTAATCCTGCTACAATTAATAACAGAAAAATTCCCATGATTTGAAAAAACAAGCGAATATTAATTTTTACCCCCCACTTAAATAATAATACTCCTAAACCCGCAGCAACAAATAAACCTAAAACTGCCCCAATAGCAGGCATAATTCCCTGTTCAAATGTGGCTAAGATAAAAATAACGGTTTCCAGACCTTCGCGTAAAACCGCAATAAAAATTAACCCAAAAATTCCCCAACCTGCGGCGGTTTGATGCTGACCAATTACCGCTTTAACGGCTCCTTCTACTTCTGATTTTAAGGATTTAGCCTGTTGAGTCATCCAAATTAACATCCAACTTAACATCGTAATGGCAAATAACCCAATTCCGGCTTCTAAAAACTCGCCAAAAATGGGAGCATAAGGATGTTCAGAAGTGGCAATTCCTTGAATTAACCAGCTAAAGAGAACGCCAAATACTGCACTCGCTAGAATGCCAATTGCTACCCCAGAAAAGACCCAGGAATTGAGATGACTTTGTTCGGCTTTTTTTAAACAGGCGAGAACAATTCCCACCACTAAAGCGGCTTCAAATCCCTCGCGTAAGGTAATTAAAAATGTCGGTAAGGCTGCTGTAAGATTCATACAAATTTTGTTGACAATAGAAATAATCCTTTAATGCTTTTAAAGATAAGCTGGGCGTAGCCCAGCCTACTAATCGGGTTTTTTACTTAACTGAAATCTCGCAACATTTTTTTGATTTCAATATTATGTAACTCTTCCTGACCAATCATGGTACGAGTATATTCTTCTAAATAAATACTCGCATTTTCAACAACTTCTAGCAAATCTTTATACAAGTCTAAAGCTTTGCGCTCATGAGCCAAACTTTCCTGTAGAATATCCTTAACAGAATGCTGATAACTTTCCTCAATTGGGGCAATTTTCTGGCTAGGATGTCCTTCTAAACCCGTGAGAATTTCTCCCGCTTGTTGAGCATGAAGTAAAGATTCTGCGGCTTGAGCTTTGAAAAATTGTACAATGGGCAAACGATTCGACCCTGTTACCATTAACGAATAATGGGTATAGCGCACCACTCCGGCTAATTCAAATTCCATAATCATGTTGAGCAATTCAACGGCTTTGCCTTGATCCAGATCTCTCATGCTTAGTCTTTAACCTGAAAACACTTTACTTATTATGACAAGAGTTTCTTCCCTTGGGAAGAAAAAATTAAAATTGTTCTCTATCTTGGGAATTAATTCTTAAGACTTAATTCAGATTTTAATGCCCTGGGGGGGTATTGCAAATGGCAGAAAAAACCTGTTTCCTATACAATGAAGGATTATATTGAGCCACTTTAGATGAAAAAACAACAAATTCAGCGTAGTTGTCTAATAGGGTTCATGGTAGCTACGCTAATCGGCTGTTCTCAACCTCAGACTCCAACCGTTCAAACATCCACACCGGAAACTCCCCAGGCCAAAATTACTCCTAATCAAACGACAATAGGGGAAGTTGGATCAATGCAATTTCGAGCAAATGGAGAAGATTTTGTGCGAAAAGGATTGGTTTCTAAAGATGGCTGGAACATCAATTTTGATCATGTTTATCTTAACTTTGGTGAAGCAATAGCCTATCAATCTGATCCCCCTTATAATGCGGAAGCCGGAGGTAAACCAATTGCTAAAACAAATATTAGTTTAGTGGTGAAGAAAACCGTTGATTTGGCAGAAGGAGATGAAAAGGCTAATGCCATTGTAATTAATCAAGTTCCGGCTCCTCCTGGCAAGTATAACGCTATTTCTTGGAATCTGAATAAGGGAACGGAAGGAATATTAGCAGGTCAAGTGATGGTAGTAGAAGGTGTGGCAAAAAAAGCAGATCAACAAATTCCTTTTCTGCTCAAATTTGATCAAGAAATGCAGTTTTTGTGTGGAGATTATGTGGGAGAGGAACGCCAGGGAATTTTGCCACCCGGAGGAAAAGCGAATTTAGAAGCAACCTTCCATTTTGATCATTTATTTGGAAATGGAAAAATCGCAGCTACGGAGGAACCGAATACAACGGCTTTGGGTTTTGAACCCTTAGCGGCCATTGCCAATAATGGAGAATTAGCGACTGATTTACCCACCCTCAAACAGAAATTATCTGAGGCTGATTATCAAAAATTAATAAGTATTTTACCGAGTATTGCTCACGTTGGGGAAGGTCATTGTCAAGAATTAACCCTGAAGAATTAAAACCGATTGTTCAAAAACTGTTTAAAATCAGAAGAATAGTAATAATTTAGGAGGTAGAAAATATGAAATGGCAATGGATCATTGTACTCCTCTTGTTTCCGATTTTGAGTTTACAAAAAACGGCGAGTGCTCATGGGGCAAAAGCAGAATATCAACTTACTTCAGCCGTTGAAATTCAAGCTCAGTATGACTCAGGATTTCCCATGAAAAAAGCCCAAGTTACGATTTATGCGCCGGACAATCCTAGCCAACCTTGGAAACAAGGAATAACTGATGAACAAGGCTATTTTACCTTTACACCGGATACTTCAAAAACAGGATATTGGGAAGTGAAAGTTCGTCAAGCGGGTCATGGTACGTTAATCAGTATTCCGATCAAATCCAAAAATTTTCTCTCCCTGAAATCCTCCCCTTTAACTCAGAATAATACCGAGTTGAGTCCTTTACAAAAAGCCGTGATGATTGCTTCCGTGATTTGGGGCTGTATTGGTACAGCTTTATTTTTCCAGCGATCAAAATTAAAAAGGAATATCTCTACACTTATTGAGTGAGATTTTATGCACATTTCCGAAGGAATTCTTCCCGCTAAAATTCTAATTAGTGGCTATGCAATCACCAGTTTAACGTTGTGGTATTCCCTACGACAACTCAATAGAAAATCTAATCCTAGCGAGGGAATTCCCCAAGCTGCTTTACTAACATCTGCTTTTTTTGTAGCGTCAGGAATTCATCTTCCCATCCCCCCTGCGAGTGTGCATTTCGTATTAAATGGACTGTTAGGGGCGGTATTAGGTTGGTATGCGTTTCCAGCAATTTTTGTGGGTTTATTATTTCAGGCGGTGATGTTTGGACATGGGGGATTAACAACACTGGGAATTAATGCCGTGATTATGGGAATTCCGGCTTTAATTGCGGGTTTTATTTTTCATATCCGCAACAAAATCAAGCTTCAACTTAGTGAAAGATTATCCTTACATTTGTTTGGATTTTTATCTGGTGCTTTGGGGGTAGGTTTATCGGCTCTTTTATTTTTTAGTATTGTGATTACTAATTTACCCTCAGCTTGGGATCAGGAAACGGAAAAAGCAGCGATTTATGGGTTAATGTTGGCTCATATCCCGTTAATTTTTATTGAGGGAGTTTTTACAGCGATGGTGGTGAGTTTTTTACAGCGAGTTAAACCGGAAATCTTAATGAATTGATCTCTTTCCTGTTCCCTGTTCCCTGCTATATCTATGAATTTTAATTTTGATGAATATGCAAATTTTAATTCCCCTTTGCATCGCTGGGATACTCGATACAAAATTATTGGATTATTCGCTTTAATGTTTGCCTTTTCATCGGTAGAAGATTTGCGTTTAATCCCCGCAATATTGACGATTACAGTTCTATTTTATTCCCTGTCTCAACTTCCCCTAAAATTTCTCCTGCGTCGGTTAACTTATCCAGGGTTTTTCTTGCTAGGGGTCGTGGGATTATTGCCGTTTTTATCAGGAAATACTATCATTGGACAGTGGGGAGTTCTGACGTTACGACAGGAAGGATGCCAAGCGGTTTTATTAATTGCAAGTCGATTTTTAGCGATTTTTACGTTAGGATTAATCCTATTGGGAACCTGTTCCTTTTTAACCTTAGTGAAAGGATTGCGATCGCTCGGTTTATCTCCCATATTAACAGATATCATGTTGATTTCCTATCGCTATTTATTTCAATTAGGACATCAATTTCACACCCTGCAACGGGCTACCCAATTGCGAGGGTTTCAACCTCGACGTTTAAGTTGGAGGAATTTACAAATTTATGCGGCTTTAACGGGGAGTTTATTAATCAGAAGTTATCAACAATCCCAACAGGTTTACAAAGCCATGCAATTACGAGGATATGGAACAAAACCTCCGCGTAGTTCTGAATTTACTATTGATTTATATAGTGCCATTGCTCTGTTGATCACCTTACTGATGGCTGCTAGTTTAATTGGATTTGAACTGTTTCTTTAGTGGATATTGAACCTTGAGTTATTCTTATTTAAACCCCTCTATTTCTGTGATAGGAGATCCGATACCTCCTATTCCTGCCGTCGTCGTCCAAGATTTAGTCTTTGGTTATCGACAACACGATCCAATTTTGCAAGGGATTTCCTTTTCTTTAAAAGCCGGAGAACGGATTGCCTTATTGGGGCAAACAGGAACCGGAAAAAGTACCTTAATGGAAAATTTAATTGGGTTAAAACAACCGAATTCCGGCCAAATTTGGATTCAAGGAATTCCCGTTCAACTGACCACCTTACCCGAAGTCCGGCGACGAGTGGGATTTTGTTTTCAAGATCCCGATGATCAACTGTTTATGCCCACTATTTTAGAAGATGTGATGTTTGGCCCTGGCAATTATGGCGTTGACCCTGAGCAAGCCTTGGCCCAAGCCTCTCGTCTGTTAGCCGATTTTGGGTTGGCTGACTGTGTTAACCGTTCCGTTTATGAATTATCGGGGGGACAAAAACGACTGGCGGCTTTAGCGGCGGTTTTAGCCTTAGAACCTGCTATTTTAATTTTGGATGAACCCACCAATGGTCTTGATCCCTGGTGGCGTCGGGAACTGGCACAAATTTTATCCCAACTTCCCGTTGAAGTCATGTTAATTGCCTCCCACGATTTACAATGGATTTCCCAAGTCACCCAACGGGCTATGATTCTCAAGCAGGGAACTATTCAGGTTGATCAACCCACTGAAGAATTGTTGCAAGATCGCTATACCCTAGAACAGTGTGGTTTACCGTTAGATTATTAAGCGTTCTGAAACAGTCCAGGTCTGTCAATTACCTTAAAATTGAGTCCTGAATAATTTAATTCTGGCAAAAACCTGTTCTCTCTGGCTTAAAATCGATTGGTACTGCACATTTTTTTAAACAAGGAGACGAAAAATGCAAGAACCCACGAAGATCACGGACACATCCACGTCTAGCGGAGCAAAAATAGACGTGACTGTGGAAACTGGCGGTGCAATTACCCCCACTCCAGCCAATGCCCAGTTTGATGAAATTAAAGAAAAAGTTGTAGTGGTTTTATCAGAACTTCCGGGTTATATCTCCAGTTTTTTTGGCTCCTACCAAAAACCGATTATTACCGTTGTTCTGATTTTAGCTGCTATTATCGCCCTCAAGGTATTATTTGCGGTCATTGATGCTCTCAATGATATTCCCCTTTTATCTCCCTCCTTTGAATTAATTGGCATGGGATATACTGCTTGGTTTGTTTACCGCTACTTACTAAAAGCTTCAACCCGTCAAGAATTAGTTCAAGAATTTAATTCCTACAAAGAACAAATTACAGGGGACTAACTTTAGATAGAGGAAGGAGACAGGAGACAGGAGACAGGAGTTAATGATTTCCCCCCCTGCTCCCCCTGCTCCCCCTGCTCCCCCTACTCCCCCTGCTCCCCCTGCTCCCCCTGCTCCCCCTACTCCCTACTTTTTCTTCCCCTTGACTCCATTTCCATCAACAGAAGACTCTGTTGCGATGGCGGGGTCGTCTAATTTACCTTTACCATTCCCCGGAAGTTCCAGACAATACCCTGCACCATAGACCGTTTTAATATATCGAGGATGACGGGGATCAGGTTCCATCTTTGTGCGGAGATGACGGATATGAACTCGGATCGTTTCGATATCGTCATCGGGGTCATAACCCCAAACTTCTTTTAAAATTTCACTGGGAGCAACGGTTTGACCATGACGTTGCAACAAGCAGTGTAATAGTTCAAATTCCAAATGGGTTAACTTGACGGTTTTCTCAAACCAAATCGCCTCAAACCTTTCAGGAACTAACGTTAGAGAACCGTAGCTGAGAATTTCACTATGTTTAGCCGCTTGCGGAATGCGATCGGTTCGTCGCAAGAGCGCTCTCACCCGTGCCAACATTTCTTCTAATTCAAACGGTTTGGTTAGATAATCATCCGCACCCGCATTAAACCCTTCCACTTTATTTTGGGTTTGTCCCAAAGCGGTTAACATCAGCACGGGAATATCTGCTGTGCGCTCATCCCGGCGTAAACGTTGACAGATGGTAAACCCATCGACTTTGGGTAACATCAAATCCAATATAATTAAGTCGGGCAACAGTTGCATCGCCAGAGCTTGTCCTTTAATACCATCTTCTGCTTGGCTAACTTCGTAGCCAGCCATTTCTAGGTTGATGGCTACCAGTTCCGCGATCGCAGGGTCATCATCTATGACTAATATCCGGGGCATCATTTACTCTAGTAATTTGGGCTACGGTCTTCACAGTGTAAGTGAATTGGGTTCCATAATAGAATAGTAAAAAATTTTAAACTTTTGTTAGAACATTTTTGAAAATATAAAGTTTGATGAACAAACGACCCCTCAAATTTCAGCAATTGTAAAAAAAAGTAACAAACAGGACTCAAAAATGTCATCCTTTAGGGTATGATTATCTAAAAGGACTGTATATAGTGTACAACCCACCGATACGAGGGTTTTAGAATCATGGCTTTGAAAGACAATTGGCAACAAGATCGCGTCCAACGCCAACAGTGTGTTCAAGAACGTCAACTGCACGTTCAAACAACACTAACGCTTTGGCAACAGGATCGCCAAAATCAAGCATTAGATGATCAAGCAACTCGACAAGAGTTTGTCACGAATTTGCAACAGCAAATTCAAGATTTATTAACAAATCGTCGAGAAGAACGTTTGTTACTCGCGGAGGAACTTCAGCAGCAACTCGAAGACTTCATGCAGCAGTTGTCCCAAGAGGTGGCGGAGTTTCTGCAACAAACCTCTCAGGAACGGTCTGAAGTAGCTAGTGACCTGCATCAACGGTTATCCCAATTTCGGGAAGACCTGGGAATTGCCGTAACAGACCTGTTAGCAGACCATCAGCAACATCGACTGGAAACACAGGAAGCCTTGCTTCAGGACTTAGCTATTTTTCGCCAAACCTTATCCCAGGAGGTGCAAAAGTATTTGGAGGAGTTAAACAACCTGCACCAGCAAATGGCGCAAGGGTTACAACAACAACTCCAACAGCATCGGACGGATAGACAAGAGAGTGTGAAGGTGTTATTTGCGGATTTGGGGCTATTTCGCGTCGAACTGCAAGACTATCACCTGAAACTGCAAAATAGTATTTGGGGCAATTCTCGCCGGGAACCTCGCCCAGTTGTCACCCCTCAACGGTCTATCCCTCCCCAAAAACCCATTAACACCCCCCAACCTGCTCTCAGTTCAAAACCCCCTTTAAAAACCAAAACCACCTCTAAACCCCAAGCAGCAACCCGTTCGGTACAACCGCAACCTCCCACTGCCTCATTTAAGCGTGAACCCGTCAGCCCTCAAGAACAGGTTTACCAGTATATCCAAACCCATGAGAATGGTGCTCGGTTAGCGGAAATTGAACAAGCTCTGGGAATTAATCGCGTGCAAACCGTCGATGCGATTCGGGTATTATTACAGGAGGGACGTATTTCTCAACGCGATCGCGTTTATATTCCCTCTAAACAATAGTAGGGGCGAGGTTACCTCACCGTAACTTACTTGGGTTTGTTAAAGAGTCCTTTCTTGATCAAACCGATTTGCCACAAAGTGATCTAACATTTAATTAAGCCTGCCGATAATTATAAATTCGGCAGTGTTTTAGCTGTTAATCCCATTAAAAATATGACTACTGTGCTTCAAGCTCGTCCTAAAGGCTTTATCAATACTCCAGCTATTGAACAACTTACTATTCGAGCGTTGAGGTATCTTCAAAGTGGGTTTTCTCTGCATTTACGGGGGCCAGCCGGAACCGGAAAAACGACCATAGCGATGCACTTAGCAGATTTATTAAACCGTCCCATCGTCTTGATTTTTGGCGATGACGATCTCAAGTCTTCCGATTTAATTGGCAACCAACTCGGCTATTCTCGGAAAAAAGTTGTGGATAACTTTATTCATAGTGTGGTTAAATTAGAAGATGAAATGCGACAAAATTGGGTTGATTCTCGTCTGACCTTAGCCTGTAAAGAAGGATTTACCCTCGTTTATGATGAGTTTAACCGTTCTCATCCCGAAGCTAATAACGTTTTACTCTCCGCCTTAGAAGAAAAATTATTAGTGCTTCCTCCTAATAATAATCGTTCAGAATATGTTCGCGTCGATCCCCATTTTAGAGCGATTTTTACCTCAAACTCGGAAGAATATTGTGGGGTTTATGGAACTCAAGATGCGTTATTAGATCGGTTAATCACCATTGATATGCCAGAACCCGATGAGGAAACACAGCAAGAAATTTTAGTTCAAAAAATCGGGATTTCCATAGAAGATGCTCAGAAAATTATTAAATTAATCAAAATTTATTTAGAAATAACTACCCAAAAACAAGAAATTAAACCAGTTCAAGAGGGTAAATTGATCCGTAGCCATATTGATAAATCATCAGGTTTAAGGCCCGGATTAATTATTTCCAAAATCTGCCATGAACATGATATTGCCATTGAGGCAGACAGTCAAGATTTTATCGAAGTTTGTGCAGATGTATTATTATCTCGTACAGCTTTATCGCCAACGGAAGCTCGCCGGAGATTGGAAAAAGTGGTCAAAATCTTATTCACCGATGGTGATGCTTCTGATCTGAATTCTTTACTATTCTCAGAAACGCTATTAACAGAAAATAACGACTTAGGAATTGAGGAACAAGTTTATCAGTATTTACAACAATCTACAGGTGCAAGGGTTTCGGAAATCGAAGTTGCGTTAGGATTAAATCGGGTACAAACAACCAACGTATTGCGCTCTCTATTAAAACAAGGCTATCTCAAGCAGCAAGATAATCGTTTCTTTGCTGTGCAGAAGGAGAATTAATTTAACCATGAACTCACAGCAACCTCAACCTCTCTCAAATTTACAACGGGGTGTTCCCACAGCAACCCAAGGATCGAGTTTAGCCGATATTTTAGAACGGGTATTAGATAAAGGCATTGTCATCGCCGGGGATATTTCCGTTTCGGTCGGTTCAACGGAACTCCTCAATATTAGAATTCGGCTGTTAATTGCTTCGGTGGATAAAGCTAGAGAAATCGGGATTAATTGGTGGGAAAGTGACCCCTATTTAAACAGTCAGACGAAAGTTATAACCGAAAGTAATCAACTGTTATTAGCACAGGTTAAATTATTAGAGGAGGAAGTCAAAGCGTTAAAAGCGTTATTACCCCAAGAAAATCAACCTACCCCCTAAAGCGTAGGGGCGGGTTCGGCAAAAATTTCTGCTACCCACAGATAACCTTTCTAAACCCGCCCTACCCCACTGTAATTAATAGTTATTCAGTTTATTGTGATCGGGTATAGTATTTTAAGCGAATGTCATCTTCTCAACCTTCGATAGAAACGAGTATTACGCCGAAATCTTCTGGAAAAGATGCAGGTTTAGCACCATTGGTGTTGACCCTGGTGGAACTGATTCGGCAGTTAATGGAAGCGCAAATCATCCGACGGATGGAAGGGAATACCCTCAGTGATGAAGAATTAGATCGGGCGGCGGAGAGTTTGCGACAATTAGAAATTCAAGTGTTGCAACTGTGCGAAATCTTTGAAATCGATCCGGCGGATTTGAATATTGAGTTATCCGAATTTGGGACATTATTACCCAAATCAGGAACCTATTATCCGGGGGAAAGTTCACAACAGCCTTCGGTTTTGGAATTATTAGATCGGTTAATGAATACGGGAATTGTTGTTGAGGGAAGTGTGGATTTAGGGTTGGCCCAACTCAACTTAATTCATGCCAAGTTAAGATTAGTCTTAACCTCCAAACCTCTCTAACTACCCTGTAGGGTGTGGCTATCACAGCCCACGCACCTAAACTTTTGATCATGAATCATTGATTGACCGAAAAGCGAGACGCAAGCCCCCGGCTTTAGACATGGGGATAAGTCGGGGGCGGCTTTAGCCGCCATAAAAAGATATATAAGTTAGTCTCATCTATTGATGATTGTATTATTTGGCTCAAGGCTGTAAGATGATAATAGGGTTGATCTTCCTAATGGTCAATCTACTAAGTCAGGACTAAATAAGTCTTGGCAAGATGCGGCTTTTGGGCAATTTTTCACGACGCTGAACTACATAGTAGAAAAAACTGGGGCAGTCGTCATTTCACAAAAACCTGCTTATACTTCAATGGTACTCAGTTATCGGAATGAAATTATTTTCACCGATTGTAGTAT
>CAITND010000028.1 GCA_903893625.1 uncultured Oscillatoriales cyanobacterium | reverse complement strand
CTAAAACGCTGAATAAAAATCAGACGGTGGAATGGAACCAAATCAATTGGCGTAAAGCTGAAAGATTGACGTTCAAGTTGCAAAAGCGCATATTTCGAGCGAGTGAACGAGGCGATGTTAAAGCAGTTCGCCAACTTCAGAAGACCCTGATTAGGTCTTGGTCAGCAAAATGTATTGCAGTCAGAAGGGTAACACAAGATAATCAAGGTAAAAATACTGCTGGAGTTGACGGTATTAAATCGTTAAACCCTAAACAGCGTATGGCTTTGGTAGGTAAGTTGAAGTTAACCAATAAGGTGAAACCAACTCGTAGAGTTAATATCCCCAAACCGGGTTCAACTGAAACGAGACCATTAGGAATACCCACCCCCCCTGCCCCCCGTGCACGGGGGGTTGGGGGGGACGACCGCGCATTACAAGCGTTAGTAAAACTAGCGTTAGAACCAGAATGGGAGGCTAAATTCGAGCCTAACAGTTATGGTTTCAGACCAGGACGTTCCGGTCACGATGCAATCGGAGCCATATTTAACAATATTAGATATAAAGCCAAATATATATTGGATGCTGATATTGCTAAATGCTTTGACCGCATAGACCACAAAGCATTAATCTCCAAAATACGAACATACCCCACCCTAAGTCAGCAAATCAAAGCTTGGCTTAAAGCAGGGTACTGTGACGGAAAAGAACTTTTTCCTACCAGTGATGGTACACCACAAGGAGGGGTAATTTCACCTCTACTTGCGAATATTGCCCTACATGGTATGGAAGAACGAGTCGTGCAATATGCAGAAACTCTTAAAGGGTCAAAATGGGATAACCGTCATGCCCTTAGTTTAATCCGTTACGCTGATGACTTCGTAATAATCCATGAGGATTTAAACGTTGTCAAAAAGTGTAAAGAGATAATGGCAGAATGGTTGAGTGATATGGGACTGGAGTTAAAACCAAGTAAAACAAGATTAACCCACACTCTCAATAAGATTGATGGAAATGTTGGGTTTGAGTTTTTAGGATTCCACATTCAACAGCACAAAGTAGGTAACTACAGAAGTGCAAGCAATCCCAAAGGAATACCGCTAGGTTTTAATACACTAATCACACCCTCAAAAGCCAAAATAAAAACTCACCTTGTCAAAATAGCTGAAGTAATAGATACCCATAAGACCGCCCCACAAGCTGCCTTAATTAGCAAGCTGAATCCTATTATTAAAGGCTGGTCAAACTACTATTCAACAGTTGTTAGTAAGGAAACTTTTTCAAAAGTTGACGCATTAACTTATGACAAGTTGAGAGCATGGGCAAGAAGGAGGGGAAAAGGGAACATCAATAAAGAAAAATACTGGCGAACAGTAGGAGACAGAAATTGGTGTTTCAGTACAGAAGATGGATTAGAACTACTCACCCATAGCAGTACGCCAATCGTAAGGCATACAAAGGTTAAAGGTGAAGCTAGTCCGTTTGATGGTAACTGGACTTACGGTCGTAAACGACGTGGAGAATACCCAGGGACTCCTAACAGAGTTTCCAAATTAATTAAGAAGCAAAAGGGTATTTGTCCTCACTGTGGTTTGTATTTTACAAGTACAGACATTGTAGAAGTTGACCATATCCAACCAACATCACTAGGTGGTAAAGACACTTATGATAATTTGCAACTTCTACACAAACATTGTCACGACACAAAAACGGCTCATGATGGTTCTCTAACGAAAAATAAGCAATTACCAATAGTTGAGAACTATGAGAATAACCCGTTTTGAATCGTATCCATAACAAGGATGGAATTATCAAGGAGCCGTGTGATGCGAAAGTATCACGCACGGTTCTGAAGGAGAGGTAGGAGTGGTAACGCTCCTATCGACTCTAACAATATGCGGTTGCGTTCTATCGGTTTAGAACCCCTTTATACTGATAAAAAGTACAGTAAAAGTCCCTATACCCATTTAGAACGCTTCTCGGATACCAAAAAAGAAGCGCATACTAAAGCCAATTTCTTTGAAGCCAGCGTCACCAGTTATGTGATGTCTTCCGGCGTCAGTGGTTGGGACGAAATTTAACCTCTCGTAGAGACGTTGCCTGCAACGTCTCTACCCTTGGGATAAAATTTGTGCCACCATAGAGAGAATAGGTTTCTAACACTGTTTGCTCCTATGAACACTATCCCTTCTACAACCCATCCCCTAATTCCAACAGAAAGACTCAAGCATTTAATCAATCAGTCAATTAAAACTTTAGAAATCCTGCTTCAAGATGAGAAAGTTTCCCCTTCAGAACGAGCTAATATTGCTTTTAAAATATTAGAAATAACAGGATATTCTTCTGTTACTTTAATTGAATCTTTAAAATCATCTTCTTTGCTATCCTCAACCCCAGAAACATCAACCAATTCAGCCCCAAATGTTGTCGAAAACAATATTACAATCCTACCAGCAAATTATGTCCAAATCGAAAACTTTTTAACCCCTGAAGAAAATCGAGAAGCCTTAAAAATTGCTTTAAAACAATCGAGTAAATTTATTGATTCTAAAACAACAACTAAAGCTATTAATTATCGTAAATCTTCTATTTTATATGCGACATTATTTCCTAGTTTTTATGAATTACTTCGCAAAAAACTAATGGCTACAATTCCTTCTGTTCTAACTAAATTAAACTTTTCTCCGTTTACAGTTTCTCAAATTGAAATGCAATTAACCGCTCATAATGATGGGTGTTTCTATAAAATTCATAATGATTCAGGTAGTCCTGAAACCGATACTCGCGTCATTAGTTATGTCTATTATTTTCATAAACAACCTAAAAACTTTTCGGGGGGAAATTTAAGACTATATGCAACGGAATGGAATAATAGTTATGTCTTAAATGAACGAGAATTTATTGATATTGAACCCCATAATAATAGTATCGTTTTTTTCGATAGTCGCTGCAAACACGAGATCCTGCCCGTTAGTTGTCCGTCCCGACGCTTTGAAGATGGACGCTTCACCCTCAATGGTTGGTTTCGCGCTGGCTAACTCAACACCTGATAACCCTTTTCAATCTCCCAAATCTGCTTATTTTCAATTGACAAGAGGGTAGTGGACAGTTTAAGAAACTGTCCATTACTGGTGAGGGTTTTTGTTGATTGAAACTAAAATCTAACTAAACTAATACCCCCAGGGAAGTAACAGTTATGAGCAATAAACAAATGTTGGCACAAAAAGATACATCTGCTTGGATTCTTCAAGTTTGGCTATCTTTTATTCTGGCTGTATCCACAACCGCCGTTGGGATTGCTTACCTTCCTGTTGATATCTGGGTAAAAGGATTTATGGGCATGGGTTTAACCTTTTCGGTGGGTTCCTCCTTGACTTTAGCTAAAACCACTCGAGATAACTATGAAGCGGACAAGTTATTATCTAAAGTGGATCAAGCTAAATTAGAAAAATTATTAGCTGAATATAATCCGATGAAGTGATTAAAGCCGTTAATCACCCATTAGAATATAATAGATTAAAATAGGCAAAAGAAGAATATTCTCCTTTTGCCTGTTCCCATTAAATAAATATAAAAAAGCCAGTTTATAGGCAATAATAAATCAGTTATTTAGTTAGAAAATTGTCTCGTTTCCATTTTTCCTTCAGGCATTTCCGGTTATGTAAAACCGATTATACTGAGAAATCAACAACAATTAGAGATATTATTGATTGACTTCTTTTTTAGTCATATAGATTTTAAACAAAGGGTCAAGAAAAAATTTAGAGCGATTGGCTTTTTTTCCTTTTTCTACTAACCCTCGACGTTGTAAAGATTGTATTCCATTGATAATTTCGTCCAAGGATAATTTTAACTCTAATATCATGGGTTCAATCTCTACTTCCTCTGATTGATTTGCCATTTCAATCATAATTTGTTTTTCCACTACAGATAACCGTTGCCAATGGCTTTGCAAAAGGGGTTCTAAATCTCCTAAAAATACAGTTTTACCGTTTAAAAACTTAGAAACATAACCATTAAAAAGGTTGTCTATTGTATTGGCAATTAGTTTTAACGCCATAGGATGACCTTGATACAGTTCAATCAACTCTAACCATTGTTCCTCATCGAGTAATTCTTTTTCTTCTAAAATTGCTTTTCCTCCCTCTCCTAACCCTTGCAGATGTAAAGTCCTAATACAAGAATTTTTTCCCTCTAAGATAGCAATTTCTCGTGGTTTTTCCCAACTCAGAAGTATTAAACAACTAGGATGGCATGAAGTCGCAATTTGTTTAAAAAATATGCCATAATCTTCATAATCAGGTAAATATTGACCCGCTAGTTGTCCCGAACTAAAAATAGATTGCAAATCATCAAAAATGAGTAAACAACGATAAGAACGAAAATAATCTAAAACAGTAGGCAAAGGAGAATCTTCTATTTGAGACAAACATTGAATTAAATTTGTTTTTAATTCTAATAATAGGGGTTTGTGACTCAAACTCCGCCAAATAATAATATCAAATTCCTGTTGAATTTCTTTAATCAGTTGAACTGCGATCGCACTTTTCCCAATTTCACTCAGCCCGTATATTGTAATGAGTCGCATCTGTTCTTCTAATATCCATTGTTTCAGGGTGGAGAGTTCAGAAGTGCGATCGTAAAAGATTAAAAATTCAGGTGCTTCTGTTAAATCAGAATATTTTTTAAGTTGATTTATATTAGAATTATTGTTATTAGAATAGTGGGATCTATCTTTTTTTAAATCT
>CAITND010000027.1 GCA_903893625.1 uncultured Oscillatoriales cyanobacterium | reverse complement strand
GTAAGGTCACGGGCAGAACACCCGTTTATAGGTGTTAGGTGGAAGTCCAGCGATGGATGCAGCCGAGACACACTAACAGACCGAGGGCTTGACCTCATTTTCTTCTGATTCTCTATGCAGTCTTCTTTTTTCTGTTCTTTTTATTGATTACAGTTAATCTAACAACTGCCCTGATTGGAGTCGAGGCAGTTGTTGTTTTAAGATTTCTTTCGATTGAAAAAACGGAGATGGCTCTAACGCGATGGATCTCCTGTGGAGGCTTTGAAAATGAAGGTGAAGAAGTGATTGATTCCTCCACCTTCAACAACAACCTAGAGTGGTGGATGCCTTAAAAAAGGAACATCCACGACTTCTGCCTCGATTTCACCTACTTTGACCTTTAAACCCACTCCACCCGCTTTTGTGCGAATATAACCTAAGCCAAAATGTTCTCCATTGGTGTTGGTATAACTGGTTAATTTTCCGACTTTGACCTCATCACTCCAGATTAGGGCTCCTGGTGAAACAGGCGCATTCAAACGAATTCCCCACAGTTGTTGTTTAACACCCTTATAAGTATTGAGACGGGTAATAGTTTCTTGACCAATGTAACAACCCTTATCAAAAGATAGCGTTTGCCATAAACCGGCTTCAAGAGGATTGTAATCTTCTGTTAATTCAGCATCGGGCACTGGACGGCCTTGACAAATGCGTAAATGTTGCCAAACAGCCTCACCGAATGGAATAGCATCCGCCTGAGTTAAAACTTGCCAAATAGAGGTGGCAGCAGAGGCAGGAATCATAAAAGTATAGCCCAGGGTTGCTAACCCACTACCAACACTGATGCGGAGGGTTGAACCTGCAATTTCAAATAATTGATGACAGCCGTAGGGTAGCTGTTGCAAGTCTGTTACACCCAGCTTGTTGAGAATAGCTGGACTATCGGGCCCTAGGAGACTGAAAACGGCATAATCGCTGGTTATATCCTGCAATTGTATTTGATCCATCGGGAAAATATACCGATCTAACCACTCCATTAACTGCTGACGACGGTTTGGTGAAATTAACAGCAGAATGGCATCTTCTGTGAGCAACGCTGTAGCCAGGTCAAGGGTTCGAGCCGTCGAAGTCACGAATACAGTATCACAACCTTCTCCGGGTTTGAGAGTCTGAATAGAATTTGTACTTTGATTATGTAAAAATCGCAGTCGGTCTTCCCCAGAAAGTCTCAATAGTCCCCAGTGAGACCGATCATACAAAGCAATGCCCTGTTTTGTGGCGGTGATAGCTTCAGCATCATTGCCAAAACTCATCGGAATGGCTTCCTCTGTACTTGAGGGTTCAAAAATAGCACCTGTAGAAGCTTGTAAATTGTGTAGTTCTGAAATCATTGTGGCAGTAAAAAGATTAAAAAAATTTTCAACATTGACGAGTATAGGGAATTTAAGATGAAGAATGGGTGGCTTCAAGAGGTAAGTTGGCAAATAAATCTCCAATAATCTGACGAGTTTTATCTTCGAGGTTCTGCCAATCAACATCCCCTGTTTCTTGATCAATTAAGGTCATGTCAATTTCAACCTCAAGACTTTCTGAGTGGGCATGGGTAGGACGATAGTTTTGAAAACAGATCTGATAACACAATTCCCAAATATCGACACTGACTTGTTGACCATTATGCTGTAATTCTAACCGATACCCAGGGAGAGGATCGTGGATTTCCTGGTAAGTTCCCGTCCAAATCGATTCGTCTAATTGTTTACGGATGTTATCGAGGAGGCGAATCAAAGCGGGTTGCATCAGGAGTTCAGCTTGTTGCCAAGCCACTTGATCTTTAATTTTAGGTCTCATGGATTGAAATCTCAAAAGGATTTTTTCATTGTCTCAGTTCATGCTGAAAGTGCCAAATCCTCTTTGAATTAGACATAGCAAACTAAACGATTTAGGACAGTAAATTGTTACAATACTTCAAAAATGCCAGAATCAGTTGTAAAGAAGACCCCCCAAAAGGAAGATGTAATTTGCCTCTGAAGTGAGTAAAATTTATCAGGAAAGCCGAAAAAACAAAACAGGGAGGTGAAGTTTAAGGCTGAAGCCGCATTGTGAGGAAAGGATCAGTTTAAAATGTTGTGTTTAGCTTCAAAATTTCTTCATGGTTCGTCTCTAGTTTTGAACTTAAACTCGCAGTTTATTGAATTTTGAATACACGACAGCCTATTAGAATTGAGAATGAATAAATAAGATTAGAAAATAGCAAATGTTCGTAAAAATATCACAGAGTGAGAAATAGAGAAAATATCAAGTTTAAAAAACGTTTGAAGTTGCTTTCAATTTTTTGATATGAGAATTATTACCATGAATGAATGTCCCTGTTGCTCTTCTTCCCTGCTACGTCATATTGATCATAATCGAGTGTATTGGTATTGTCTTTATTGCCATCAAGAAATGCCTAATTTTTCCCTGGAGATTGCTCACCGCAAACTTAACCATTGTGTTCCTCGCGTTTTTAACCCAGATTGGCATTTGACTAAACTCGCATTAAGTTCTCGCATCCCGTTAAAGTTTGATATTCTCCCCTCCTAACGCTGGCAATTGTAGCGGGGGATTCTCACATCACAGTCAGAAATTCCGCTTAGGATTGACTGTAAAAGTCTTCTTCGCTACTGTCTTGTATTTGTTCATGGGAGGGTAAAAATAAAACGGATTTCCCAGCAGTTAGGCGCGTAATTTCAGCTAAAGTTTCTGTGCGAGATAATCCATCTCTAGTAATTAAAAGTTTTAAAATCTCAAAACTGGTGGTGTTCGTGAAGTAATAACCCCCATGACTATCTACTTTCCCAGCGATAAAAAATACAGTATTCATCAAATCAATAATCAGGCTAGTCCAAATATTTAAGGGGAGAGAGATATAATTGACTCCCGGCATTTCTGAACAATCAATGTAGTTGAATTTTTCAAATAAATCATAAGCTGAGGTAGGTTGAACTGCTGATTGAGAACTCATCATCACCCGAATATAGGGCTGATAATCAATTTGGCCCTCGGAATTTTTTACGGGTTTTAAATAGACATTTCCTAATCGTAATCCTGACATTTCTATACTGGGTTCACTAAACCAGTTTCCTAAGATAGACATATAGCGAAGAATTAAATCTCGATCACTGGAAAATAAATAAATTTCATTGCATCGCAAAATAGCAGAACGGACATAATTATTCCGACCTTCGCGGAGAAATTCTAAGGGAATATCAGGAGACGTTAAAATTAATTTATCTAATTGTAAATAATCCCCCATATTATTTTTTTCATATTCCAGACGATCTTCTTTGCCAAATCGATCCGAGAGAATTCGTAGCACATTGACAACGACTAACGCCCCCATACTATGCCCAATTAAATTAACACTCATCGGCGGGAAATTTTGGTTATAATAATTAGCGATAGCAATTTCTTTTTGAGGTTCATAAAAAGGCATAGAGGTATAAGGATTTTCACCTAAAACCTTATCTAATCTCCAAAAAAATTCTGCTAAATCCGGTGCGCCGTAGTGAATTGCCCGATAGCGATCGCGTTGATAAACCGAAATTCGTAAGATTTGCATTAATAAAAGCCACAGGGCAAAAACCGTTAGGGCGACCCAATTCCATTGAGCAAATAAATCAGAACTTTTATTCCAATCAAACCAGTACCAAAGGGGAGATAAAGGCATTTCCATCCCGAATAAATTAAACAAGGGAACTCCAATTAACGTTAATAGAATATAAAATCCGGTTCCCGCAATCCAGGCTATAAGGGCTAAAATAAATAGAAATTTCAACGAAATGCCCTTTTGTTCACCCATATCACTCCATAATCCCGGATGAATTAAGGGCATTTCACTAGGCCAAGTATAACCAATATAAACACTACGATTTTCTAATGTACCAATCTGATTAATTGGCCCCTTTTCTGATAAAGACTCGATTTCTGCCATAAATTCTTGATAAAATTTATGAGCAGGATTTGCATAACCATGAGTTCTTAACGTCAGATAGCGAAAGTTTTTCCTCCGCATCATTTGCCCCATTTCAGCAATATTAAATAAGGGACGAAATCTTTCTAAAGGTGGCAATTCTCGATCTACATTTAATGAAGTGCGAGCCGTACTAACGACTAAAAAACTATTAGAATATTTACGATCTACATAAACTTCAAAGTTGCGACTCACAGCTTTGGCAAATTGTTTATTATGCCAACTATTTAAGGCCCGAATCACATAATCTTCATTAACTTGAGTATCAAAATCGGGGTATTCTTCTAAATTACAGGTGGAACGTAATGCTTCTGCGATCCCTAATTCCGAGGTATAAGAGCCATAGATAGGCAAATTATAAAGGGATTGAGTCCTGACCCCTTTGGGGATAGGATAAGCAAGTTGGACAATACGGGCTTTTGTCCAAGTATCAGAAAACGGCGCCGCGTTGCGAACAATCGACTCTAACCAACGATGGTCATTTTCAACGGTGTCTTGATGCCAGTACAAGGGTAAACCTTGGTATGTCCGCTTAGTACCCATAGTGTTATTTGTTCAAGGTTAAACATAAAGAGTGATTTCAGCAACTGCGATTATAACTCTTAATCCTCTTGAAAACGAACTCGATAAATAGCATCCGCTACTCGACTAACAGCAACCATTTCTTTAACATCATGCACTCGTAAGATATCCGCAGCATTAGCAATAGCCGCTACACAAGTCGCCGCCGTCCCCCAAATTCGTTGTTTAGGGTCGGGTTGGTTTAACAGATGACCAATAAAACTTTTGCGAGAGGTTCCGACTAAAATCGGACAATCAAGCGATCGCAATTTTGTTAAATTTCTCAAAATCTCTAAATTTTGTTCACAGGTTTTAGCAAAACCAATCCCCGGATCAATGATAATCTGTTCTCGGGGAATTCCGAGCGCGATGGCGGCTTGAATTCGATCTTGTAAAAATTGTTTTAATTCCTCGATTAAATCCTGATAGTCGGTTAAATTCTGCATGGTTTTCGGTGTTCCTCGAATGTGCATTAAAATCAGAGGAACGTTTAATTGAGCTACCACAGATAACATTTCAGGATCAAAGGTTGCGCCCGAAATATCATTAATCATATCTCCTCCTGCTTTAACGGCAACTTCCGCAACTTGAGAACGAGTTGTATCGACAGAAATCGGGATTTTTGCTAACCCTTGATCGGAACTATTTCTAAGGGCTTCAATTAGGGGAATCACGCGATTTAATTCGGCTTCTAAGCTAATAATTTCTGCCCCCGGTCTGGTCGATTGTCCGCCAATATCAAGAATATCAACTCCCACTTCTACCAGTTGTTGCGCTTGATAGAAAGCCGTTTCTAAGCTATTAAAATCTCCCCCATCGCTAAAACTATCAGGAGTAACATTCAAAACCCCCATAATATAAGTTCGTTTTCCCCATTGAAAACTTGTTTCTCTAATATTTAAAGGGTTAAAAACAGTCATAACTTTTGATGGGTAATGGGGAATTACGAATTACGAATTACGAATTACGAATGGGTAATAGGTAATGGGAAAAATATAAGTTTAATGTGTAAACTCTTTGACTGATAACTGATAACTGATAACTGATAACTGATAACTGATTACTGATAATTAACAATTCGGGCAAAACCTTCGGGTTGCAAACTTGCCCCTCCAACTAATGCACCATCAATTTCTGGCTGTGCCATAATCTCATCAATATTATCGGGTTTGACAGAACCACCATATTGAATAGTTACATTAGGATTGATTAATTTACTGCGAATTAAACCAATCACACGATTGGCTTCTTTTGTTTCACAAGTTTCCCCTGTTCCAATTGCCCAGATGGGTTCATAAGCAATCACTAAATTGTTTTGATCAACACCGATTAAATCTTTTTCCAACTGAGAGAAAATCAAACGTTCTGTTTCTCCTGCATCCCGTTGTTGTTTTGTTTCTCCCACACATAAAATGGGGATTAACCCATAACGTTGAGCCGATCTGAGTCGCCAATTCACCGTTTCATCAGTTTCGCCAAAATATTGACGTCGTTCACTGTGACCGACAACAACATAGCGGATTCCAAATTCAAGTAACATGGGGCCAGAAATTTCTCCGGTATATGCTCCTGAATCTTCCCAATGTATATTTTGAGCGCCGAGGAGAATCCGACTCCCATGTAAACTTTTGGACATAATCCCCAAGGTGGTAAATGGTACACACAGTACCACTTCCCGGTCTTCCGGCGTTTCATCTAAATGACTCGTAAACCCTTGCAGAAACTCTTGAGCTTCTGTTTGGGTTTTAAACATTTTCCAGTTACCCGCAATAATGACTTTTCTCACCGCTAATGCAATTAACCTTAAAAACAATAAAATGCCACCCTTCAGTTTAAAGCGTTAGGGGACATTTTTATAGTCGGAAGTTGGCGGTTGGCGGTTGACGGTTAGCAAGCGGGACGCTCCCCCTGCTCCGCCTGCTTCTACTCGCCCCCAACTCCCCCTGCTCCCCCTGCTCCCCCTGCTTCTCTTCTTCCCCTGCTCCTCTTCCCCTACTGGCCAAATTCCAATCGAGCTTGTTCCACAATTTCTGGGGTAACAATACCTTCATCTGCTTCCCTGGCGAGTTGTTCAATGCGTTGTCTGGCTTGAGTCCGAACAAAATAGGGAATATTTTTTAGTTTGACTTTGGCTTCAGGAAGCCAGTGAAGTTCATCGCAATAATCAACCTTAGGCATAAACTTAACAGTTACTTTGGGATCGTATCCTTATTGTACTCATGGCGTTGAAAGGGTTTCAAGTATTTTCAGGAATTGACGAATCACCCCAATGGTTAAGCCAGGAAGTTGTGAACTACCGTCCCTGACGTTGATGGTGGTACTTTCTAATTAAATTAAGGGAACAGGGGGAGCCGGGGGGACGGGGAAGAGGGAAATCATTAACAGCCAACCGTCAATATCCCTATTCAATATTGACTTGGGAAGTATCAACACTCAAAGTTCCGGGTTGGAATTCGGCAATATTGACGGCTTTTTCCAGAAAACCTTGGCTGGGGACTTTTCCTTTGAGAACAACGGTTCCGCCTTTCTGAGCGACCCACAAGGAACCAATATCATCCAGTTCGGGATCTTCATCAAAGGCTAAGGCGACCCGTTTGGCTAAACCATTTTCATCATATTCTCCCGCAATTCCAATCCGTTCTGGAGGAAGGGAAGTATTAGCCGCCGCCTGTTGTACCAGATGATTATCAGGTTTACTTGGAGTTTCACCTGTGATTGCGCCAAAAATCCGTTCAAACCATGCCATAAAATCAAATATCCTGAATTAATTAATAAGACGGTTTTAGTCTAGTAGAGATTTGTTTTAGAAGCAAGCCATTTTTGCAATTCTTGTTTTAACCATTTTAATTCTTCTTCGGGTAATTGATGTCCAAAACGATAGGTTTTGCGACGGGATAAAAAGAAGATGTTCGGTTCTTGGGTGACGATTTCTAAACTCGGATAAAAATTCCCTTGATTATCGGTTGTTCTAATTAAATTAATTTGTTGAATTTGAGAAATATTCCCTTGTTTGCGTAGGGGAAAATAAGAAGACCAAAAAATCTCAAAAGTTTGATCATTAAAATTAAGTTGGACTTTTTCAAAGGGTTTATAATCAATAATAGCTTTATAAATTAACAATATTATACTAACAGGAATTCCGAATAAAGTCAAATAAAATAAAATCATTAACCCTAAATCAAGCTGTTGAAAGCTGGAGGGTTCTAAAACAGTATAAAGTTTGTAAGCGATTAAAGTAGCGATCGCACCTAATCCTAATCCTTTAATTGTCATCGATCCAGGGAGAATTTGCCATCCTTTTTGAACTCCACTGATCTGATTTACTAAAATCTTCTGGACTGGGGAAATATATTGTAAGGAAAACCGCGAGGGAATATCAACTTTGAACTGGTTAGAAGATTGAGATAGCTGGATAGAAGGTTCAGAGGTTTTTTTTGAGGGGAGTTTGGGTTGATAATTCAAAGCATATAAGGCAACTTGAGCCGTAGAAAAACGAGATTCTACTGCGGGTTCTATTAAGGTTTCTAACCAATTTTTATAACCC
Source organism: uncultured Oscillatoriales cyanobacterium (assembly GCA_903893625.1). Lineage (GTDB taxonomy): Bacteria > Cyanobacteriota > Cyanobacteriia > Cyanobacteriales > Microcoleaceae > Planktothrix. The sequence goes on along the minus strand of CAITND010000027.1, from coordinate 199 downwards.
GGATCTAAGATATCTCCGTTAAACTTCATTTTAAAATTTTCTTGGGGTAACTCCGCCGGAGGAATACCCGTTAATAGATGAATTAATGTGGCTCCTAACGCATATAAATCGGAAGCTGGAACTGCTAAACCCCCAAATTGTTCAAAAGGAGTATAACCAAAGGTTCCGACAACGGTAAAAGTTGATCCGGGGGTTCTGG
>CAITND010000026.1 GCA_903893625.1 uncultured Oscillatoriales cyanobacterium | reverse complement strand
GGGCATTCCGAGACTTGAAACGGACGTGGAGACAGTGTAAGACTACTTTTAAAGTAGCAACAGTCTGCGAAGCGTCAACCCCATTCAGCGACCATCCTAAAAAGGTGGCGTGGTGAAGAATCCCCGTCCGTTTACGGCAGGGTGGATGTCAAAATGCAACTTCTGATCAATATCATGTTTTTCGCTGAATTGCAGCCTCAAAACCAACGTCCCTTTTCCGGATCGAAGGTTGAGGCGCGGATCAATGGAAGTGTGATTGCGTTGAAGTAAGTTTATGTTTAAATATCGTATTTTAACCTTAGCGACCCTATTAACTACCTTGAGTTTAGGGTTAACCTCTCCCAGTCTAGCTGAATGGTTTTCTGACTATACCGTGTCACCCTCGGACTGGGATGTAGAAGCAACGGTTGATCCCAATCAATTGATCACAGTCAGACTGCGGAACAAAACTGACCAAACCCTGGTTTATGCCTTAGCCAATGATAATTCTCAACGGTTAGCACCTGGTAAAACCGGAGAATTTTTAGTCCGAGTGGGACATCAACCCGGAGAAACCAGCACAATTTTAATTAACACACCGGAATATACTCATCCGTTAATTTACAATTTCCGCGTCATCCCCAAAAATACACTAACCGTTGAAATCACTCCCACCAGTGCCGATAACCCCCACCAAGAACGCACCATTTATATTGATGAAGGGGGGAGAGTTTATTCATTCTAATTTGTTGACGGTTGACTGTTGACGGTTGACTGTTAAAAACCGCCAACCGTCAACCCTTAACTTTTTTTAGTGAATTAACATGAAATCCTTAAATGTTTGCTACAAATACTTGATAATGCGTGCAAAACAGGATTTAATTGTATCCTTAAATAACCCGACCAAAACGTTCAATTAAATCAATCACCAAATCTTCCCGATCTACACTAGAAGCAGGTAAAAAACTTAATACCGCTTCTAGTAAATTCTCCCGATTTTCCAAAAACCAAGACCCTAGAAAATCCTTAACCTCTCCCCTCGTCTGATTAAACTCCGCCTCCAAAACCTCACAACCATCTAACAAAATTACAATATCTTCCACATCCTTAGACAAGCGTAAATCTTTACCCCGCCCTAAAAAAGCCTCGACTTTACTGGCCAACAAATAAACAGGAGAAAAAATATCAATGACTTGTCCATTTGGTAAATTATAGGCGATCGCATTCTTAATCCCCTCACCATACCAACGATTACTAAACCCTAAAACCCCAGGTTCACAGGGCATAATATCTATGATTAAATCCTGATATCGCCACCGACATAACGGAGCATTTGGTTCTGTACATTCCTCTAAACCAACTTCTCGCAAGCGTTCCATTAAAGTATAATACTCAGACCTCGAAAATATTTCTACGACACAATCTACATCTAAAGTAGGACGCAATTCATCTTGTAAAATCTCATCCACATAAAGACAAATCGTAGCCCCACCCGTAAACACAAAACGCTCTGGTACAGCAGCCAAAACCGTCGCCACCCTTTCCAAATTCCTAATCTGAGGATGAGTCATACAACCTTTTTTTTAACTCTACTGCGGCTAATTCCTGTTCTCGCACCTTACCCACCCGTAAACTATCCACCAAACACAACAATTCATAAAATAAAGAATCCTCCCCTACCACCTCCGGTACAGACCCATACAAAGGCGTAATTTCCTGACCCTTTACCTTTCCTGTTGCTGAAGGCCATACTAATGGATTTAGATCATCAACCATTAATAACCCCTTCAACGGTTCAGCAGAATGGGCTGTGGGTACACCCCGCACCAACGCCCCAGGATAAGCCGGAAAAACGTATTTTAAACCATGAATCAAAAACTCCTCCACAGCCCCTTTTAAAACCTTCCTTTTTTTGCTGTTATATAAATGGCACTGCTGACAACGCCTTAAAGCATCATGTACCACCGAAGAACTGGTATTCAAACTTTTTGCCAAATCATCATAAGTCCACTCCGAACCTAAACAGTGAACCTTTAACAAAATCACTATATCTTGAGGTTTTTGAGCATATTTCATGATCATCTACTCAGCTATATTCTTTATTCGTGAATTGCGAATAAAAATATTATAACCCAAATTATCTTACCTGTCTACAATTTTATTTTATCCTTAAACCACATCTCCCAACATCGCCATAATATCCGACTTTAACGCCATAATATCATCCTCAATTATTGAGGGAACAGAGAACAGGGAATTACCCATTCGTAATTCGTAATTCGTAATTCGTAATTCCCAATTCGTAATTCCCAATTCGTAATTCGTAATTCGTTCAACCGGTATTTCGCATTCCAGCCGCAATTCCATTAATAGTTAATAGCGCCCCTCGGAGTAATTCTCCTTTGCTATAACGGGAATGAACAACACCAGAAGCCACGGATTTTCCGTGTTGGCGTAACCGTTTTAACAAAGCAACTTGTAACAAACCCAAAGGAATAATAGTGGCATTGCGTAACTGCACCGAACGCTGTAAAACGGGATCATCCTCTAATAGTCGTTGATGTCCGGTAATTTGTTGAACTAACTGCACCGTGAGATAGTATTCCTGAGCAATTTGTTGGAATAACACCTCAAACCGTTCTTTATCCTCGGAATGACTTAACTCCCGAACATAGTGATGGGCGATTTCCATGTCTACCTTAGCTAAGGTCATTTCCGCCTTAGAAATTACCACCTTAAAAAACGGCCATTTCAAATAGAAATAGCGCAATAGTTTTAGATGTTCCTGGGGTTCATCATTAATAAACTCCTGTAAAGCTGTTCCCACCCCATACCAAGAAGGCAGTAAAAAGCGGCTTTGTGTCCAACTAAAGACCCAAGGAATGGCTCGTAAACCCGAAATATCTTTCTTTTTATCCCCACTGCGACGGGCAGGGCGAGAACTGATTTGCAGTTGACTAATTTCTTGAATGGGGGTGACTTGATGGAAAAATTCAGCTAAATCGGATTGTTCATATATTAACTCCCGATAGTGGCTGCGCGATCGCATTGCCAATTCTTCCATAATTTGATTCCAGGGATCAATTTCATCAAAACCGTTATGGAGTAAACTGGCTTGAATTGCTGCGGTTGTCACACTTTCTAAATTGAATAAAGCCAACTGTGGGAGAGAATATTTAGAAGCCAGAACTTCCCCCTGTTCAGTAATTTTAATCCGGCCGTTAATACTTCTACCCGGTTGGGCTAAAACCGCCTTGTAAGCAGGGCCACCACCTCGACCGACAGACCCCCCCCGTCCGTGAAAGATGCGAAGACCAATTTTATAAGATTCAGAAACCTTTTGTAAGGCTTTTTGGGCTTTATGAATTTCCCAGTTACTACTTAAAAAACCCGAATCTTTATTACTATCAGAATACCCTAACATAATCTCTTGCAAAGATTGGTCAGGATCATCACTGACAAGTTTATATTGTTCATAACCCCCACCTAACATCGCCCGATAGAGGGGTAATTCAAACAAAGTCGTCATCACACGAGGAGCACGTTTGAGGTCTTCAACTGTTTCAAACAGAGGCACCACGATCACATTACCCACCCCTGTAGCTGGGTCATAGAGTCCCGCTTCTTTTGCCAAGAGCAATACTTCCAGTACATCACTGGCTTCATTGCTCATACTAATAATATAGGTTTCGCAAATATGGGGCCCAAACTCCTGCTGTAACTCCCGCATCACTCTAAAGGTGTTGATAGTTTCGCAGGTTTTTTCCGAAAAGGGTAATTCCGTTGGAATTAAAGGACGGCGGGTTTGCAATTCAGTTGCTAACCAAACACATCGTTCTGCTTCTGAAAGCTCGTTGTAGGATTTAGGTAACAGTTGCAGATAGTTAATAATTTCGTTCAGGGCGTTGGAATGAATCGAAGACTCCTGACGCATATCCAGCCGAGCTAAACTGAATCCAAATACTTCCACCTGACAGATGAGATTTTCCAGTTCTTGACAGGTCATTCCCGTTTCTTCTAGGTTGCGTTGAATCAGTTTTAACTCCTCTAAGAAGTCATCATCAGATCGGTATAGTTTACTCGCTTCATGGTCAGGAACTAGACGCTCTCGGATGCGAGACAACTCAGCATTATTGTACATTTGCCAATTGCGATCGCGGGTATTTTCTAACCGTTTTTTCACATAAGATAGTTTTAAGCGATAGGGTTCTTGACGATAGCGAATTGCCATTTGATCATAGATTTCCGGTAATTGTCCTTGATCTCGATCTAAAGATTCCAATAATTCTGGAAGAACATCACTCCAATGTAAGGATAAACTTAATAACCGATTGAGGCGCTTAACCGCTTCAATATATTTTTCCATGACAACATGACGCTGATAACAAGCGGTTTTCCATGTCACCTCCGGTGTCACCGATGGATTTCCATCTCGGTCTGCACCCACCCAAGATCCAAATTTACAAAAATCATATTTAGGTAATTTTAGATAAGGGAAAGAAACGTGCAGAGCGTGTTTTAAGCGCTTATAGAGTTGAGGAATCGTATCAAATATAACTTCCTGGAAATAGTGTAGGGAATAATCCACCTCATCGAGAACTGTGGGTTTAAATTGATGCAGTTCATCAGTACGCCACCAGAGACGAATTTCTTCGGTTAAGTTTTCATGAAGTTCTTCTGTCCATTCGGACATGATCGAAGATTCCCCTAATTCTTCGGTTCTTAATCCGCCAAAACTTTCATCGTCTTGATCGAGTTGTTCTAGGATAGTGGCAATGCGACGCTGTTTGGTTCTAATCGTATGGCGAACAATTTCCGTCGGGTGCGCCGTAAACACCATGCGAACATCAAGCTGATTTAATAACCGTTGGATCTTTTGAGCGGGAACATTCAATTGTCGTAACATCGGAAACAGGGTATGGAATGTCGCCAAATCCCGATCCTGTTCACTGTAATTAGTGACATTCGCGCCAGGAATTGGACTTTCTTCCTCGTCGGAAAAACGCTGATTCCGAGATTCAAACGTAGACATTGATTTAATCGGGGAGGCGGATAACTTCCCTTTGCCTTTGGAGTGGGTATAAGCAAGCTGTTGCTCCCGTTGTTCATAGTGCTGCTCAACGATATTGATCAGTTGAAAATATAACGCAAACCCCCGCGCCGCGCGAATGGCTTGGTTAATATCAAGCTGTTCGATTAACTTGAGAGCATCAGAGCCTTGGAACTCTGCGGCTTGTCCTTCGGGTGAAGTCATGGACGCTAATTGATGGAGTAAGTCCACAAGCTGTTGGCCGCACTCTTGGCGGAGGACGGACTCCCAAACGTCCTCGATAATTTTGAGACGATTCCGCAAAAACAAATCCGAGGTGGTAGTAGGTGGGTTTGATGAAACGACCGTGTTAGGAACCTGTTCGGAGGATTGGAGCAGTGAACTCATGATGGTCTGTTCCTGTGTTGCGATAATATGGAATTTATTGTATGGCTTAATTTCTCCCAAAACACGGAACATTGCAGTCAAATCCACAACCGTTTCAAGCAAATTTAACTTACACCGCCGGGAAGTCCCCCGCTCTACCTGTACCCAGGTGAGCGGTGGGATGAAAGGCGGGTCAACTCCGGTACGGAGTTGACCCAATCTTTTTTCAGTATTATGTAGTAATATATTCAGACCAGGAGGTGCAAATCGAGTGCTACATAAAGCTGTACAAGTCCGTCTGTATCCAACTACATTACAAGAAGCACTACTAGCCCAAACATTTGGATGTTCGCGGTGGTGGTGGAATTATGCTTTAAATAAATCCATTCAGGTTTATCAAGATACGGGGTCATGTCTGGGACAGGTAGCACTCAACGCCCTACTACCTAAGCTCAAAAAAGCCGAAGATACGCTGTGGCTGGCTAATTGTTACAGTCAGGTTTTACAAGCTACAACACTTAATTTAACCACTGCTTACAAAAACTTTTTTGAGCAACGTGCAGGCTTCCCTAAGTTTAAATCTAAACATGGCAAACAGTCAATTCAATACCCTCAAAATGTCAAAATTGTTGAGGGTAATGTCAAACTTCCTGGCAATATTGGGATAGTCAAAGCTAAAATACATAGACCAATTGAGGGGAAAATCAAGACGGTAACTGTTAGTAAAACACCATCAGGCAAATATTTGGCATCTATCCTGACTGAAATTGAAGGGGAAAATCCAACTCTTTCAGAAGGTAAAATCTATGGTATTGACTTAGGAATCAAACACTTTGCCGTTGTTACTGATGGTGAAAATGTTTCTAAATACGATAATCCTCAACATCTTGCTAAACATGAGAAAAACCTTAAACGCAAACAAAAGAAATTAGCGCGTCAACAAAAGGGTAGTAAATCCAGAAATAAATATCGTCAGGTTGTTGCCAGATTATACGAACGAGTTAGTAATTCCCGGCAAGATTTTTTACATAAACTTAGTTATAAGTTAGTCAGCGATAGCCAAGCTGTTATAGTAGAGAATCTTCATGTCAAAGGCATGGTTCGTAATCACAATTTAGCTCAGGCAATATCTGATTGTGGATGGGGAACTTTCACTAATTTCTTAGCCTATAAGGTAGAACGAAAAGGCGGTAAGTTAGTTGAGATTGATAGATGGTTTCCTAGTTCCAAACTCTGTTCTAATTGTTTCTATCAAGTCAGTGAGATGCCATTAGATGTTCGTGAATGGACTTGTCCTAATTGTGGTACTGCTCATGACCGTGATGGAAACGCAGCTATGAATATTAGGGCAGAGGGCATCAGAATGCTAAAGACGGATGGTTCAGCCGTTTCTGCTGTAGGAGGGGAGGTAAGACCAAAAGGGGGGCGCAAGTCCATCTTGAGGCATTCGCCTGTGAGTACAGAAGCCGACACTGTACTTGGTACTCCAAGTCAGTGTGGGTAGTTCACT
>CAITND010000025.1 GCA_903893625.1 uncultured Oscillatoriales cyanobacterium | reverse complement strand
CAAAGATTGGGAGTGCGTGAAGTTTGGTTTTGGCAAAATAATCAATTTCTAGTTTATCATTTCCGGTCTGAAAATATTGAACAATTTCAGCAAACATCAGGATATGAATTAATCAATAACAGTGAAATTCTCCCCGATATCAATTTAACTATATTAGCAGAATATGTACAACATCCTAATCCTTTAATTGCTGCAAAATCATTTAGTAAAACTTTAAAAAATCCCTAATTTATCAGTAGGATGGGCTTTGCCCATCATCCCATCCACTCTATTTTTAAGATAAATTGATGCTAATATAATCTGTTAATCAATTCTGATTACCCAAAAAATGGTAAAGACGCGCCATGGCGCGTCTCTACGGGGATGGAATGAATCTATTGTTGACTCAATTCAAATTTTAACAACGTTTTACCGTGAATCACGGCTCCAATGGTAACAATGTCGTTTTGAATTTGATAAATGATTCGATAGGTGTAAGCAAATTGTTCACGGATGTTTTCATTGCCAAATTCTTGAACCATGATTCCATCTTCAGGAGATGTACTCAAGTTGCGCGTAACCTCAATGATTCTCTGGACAACCGCCGCCGCATAAGAAATTGAATCCCGTGCAATGTAAGCAGCAATTGCATCAATATCATCAATGGCTTGAGGCGACCAAACTACTTGATAACCCATTTACTTAATAAACCTTCTGCTTCCTCTTGTATGAGATTCCTGGGGTTTTCGTGAACCGTAAGTCCATGACGAACTTTTTCGATTACATAGATATGGTACTGCACATCTTCCAGTGAACAATTATCTGGTAGGTTCTTCAACAAAGATTCTACTTCCTTTTTGGTTGTACTCATAATTTTTTTTGCTTTTTTTTATAGTTATTATAGTTTCCAATGACTGAAGCACCCGAAAAGCACGGTTGACCGAGACTTCATCGGGAGATAAGGCCGTCAAAATAGAATATAAATTATATTTCCCGATGGGAATTGTCCCAAGGGACTCGAATGCTTCAGTCATTGTTTCAAATCCAGCGTATAGTGTTTGTTTCAATTCTCGAATAGAGGATTCAATTCCCGAATCGAGAAAGATTGAACTTACTCTATTCGCTATTTACTTCTGACACGATCTATACCGATAATATCAGATTGATCTGTCTGGATCGGTATCAACTTCAGAAATTGCTGTAATTAGAAATAGCCTGTTGCATCCGTGTCATCACATCTTCAACAGGAATAGCACCTAACTCTCCGTCAGCGCGAGTTCTAATATTCAAGCAATTAGATTCAACTTCCTTGGCCCCAACAACAGCCATAATAGGAATCTTATCTTTCTCTGCATTCCGAATTAATTTCCCTAAGCGTTCATTACTCGCATCTGCTTCCGCACGAACCCCAAGCGACCGCAATTTGAGAGCAATCTCTTGAGCAAAGGGTAAGAAATCCTGACTTACAGGTAATAACCGAAACTGTACTGGGGCTAACCATAAGGGGAAATCCCCTGCATATTCCTCTATTAATATTCCCACTAATCGTTCCAAAGAGCCAAAGGGCGCACGATGAATCATCACAGGGCGTTGACGAGTCCCATCTTCGGCGACATATTCTAAGTCAAAACGTTCAGGTAAATTATAGTCAACCTGAACCGTTCCCAATTGCCATTCCCGTTCTAAAGCATCTTGGAAGATAAAATCTAATTTCGGGCCATAGAACGCGGCTTCTCCTATCCCCTCAAAATAGTTCATTCCCAGGGTTTCCACCGCCCGACGAATAGCCGTTTCTGATTTATCCCAGACATCATCTGAGCCAATATATTTATCAGAACTAGGGTCACGGAAACTCAATCTCGCCTTAAAATTCTTCAGTTGTAGACTATTGAACACTGAGAGAATCAAATCTACAACCTTGATAAATTCATCATCCAATTGTTCAGGGGTGACAAATAAATGGGAATCATCGACTGTAAACCCTCGAACCCGGGTTAACCCTCCTAATTCTCCAGATTGTTCATAACGATAAACAGTCCCAAACTCAGCTAACCGCATGGGAAGTTCTCGATAGGAGCGTAATTCACTCTTATAAATTTGGATATGGAAAGGACAGTTCATCGGTTTGAGGACAAACCCCTGTTCATTTTCCTTAGCTTCCTCATCTTCAGCCATCATCGGGAACATATCTTCCTTATATTTCTGCCAATGTCCCGATGTCTTAAATAAATCGACCCGACCAATATGGGGAGTCGTTACCGCTAAATAACCCCGCTTTAGTTGTTCTTGTTTGAGGAAATCCTCTAAGGTATTCCGCAATAGGGTTCCTTTCGGTGTCCATAACGGTAATCCTGGCCCCACTAAATCCGAGAAAATAAATAACCCTAACTCTTTCCCCAAACGGCGATGGTCACGTCTAAGGGCTTCTTCCTTGCGTCGTTTATATTCCGCTAATTGTTCGGGAGTTTCCCAAGCTGTCCCATAAATCCGTTGGAGTTGGGCCTTGGTTTCATCTCCTCGCCAGTAAGCACCCGCTACACTTTCGAGTTCAATCGCATTCGGGTCAATCTCAACGGTATTCTCAACATGAGGCCCTGCACACAAATCCCACCAAAGGTCTCCTAAATGATACAGGGTAATGGGTTCCTGTAACCCCTCTAGGATTTCCAGTTTATAGGATTCTCCTATTTTCTGAATCCGTTGTTGAGCTTCTTCCCGACTGACTTCTTCCCGAATCACTGGGAGTTTCCGCTTGATAATCTTAGCCATTTCCTTGTAGATGGCTTTCAAATCCTTCTCAGTAAACGGTTCAGGACTATCAAAGTCATAATAAAACCCATTTTCAATCCAGGGGCCGATGGTGACTTGTGCCTTGGGGAAGAGTTTCTGTACTGCCATTGCCATAACATGGGAAGCAGTATGGCGAATCCGCTTTAATGCTTCAGATTCACTGGTTTTCGGCAAATGGACTTTTTTTTCTAATGGTTCTTGAGAACCATCGGACTCTGCTATAGACATTGATTAAAATTACAACACTAGAATAAAAGTTTCTTGATCCAATTGTACAGAAGATGGGAATTGTTGACGGTTGACTGTTGACAGTCAACAACACCTAAAACTTTTATTAAGAAAAATATTAAGAATTGTAAAGAGTGTTAATATTGTTCTCAGTCAAGTCTTAATCAAACAATCCATGCTAGAGGATTTTGAATACTGGTTTCAACGGTCGCGGCATCTTTTAGAAACAGAGGAGATGTCTTTTTTGACTCAGGCACAACAGTCTGACCTCCTGAATCGGATTACATTCGATTCATTCAGAGAGTATGTCAAAATCTAGGTGGAGGAGCTTTTCAACTCCCCCGGCTAAACCTTTAAAATAAAAAAACCCTTTCTGGCATGAAAACAGTTTTACTTTAACCGAACACCCCCTACCCCTTAAGGAGATAAAAATGTTACACTTAGTTTACATTCTGGCTTTTACCGTTATAGCTTTTCTGGCTGTTCGTAACTTAATTCATAGTCTTTTAACAGTGGGTCTGGAATCCCATAAACTTCCCGAACCTCGCAATTATGGAGGGTCAATGAACTCAGGGCGGACACAGAAAATGCTGCATCCAGAACTACTAGATGAAACCGGAAATTTAATTAATGAACCTTTGTTAGTGATGCGATCTTTGTCCGTTCAAGATGCGCGAAATCAATTAGATAATTTATATAAATCCTCTCCGGGTTATGTAGATGATCCTCGTGATGAAGAATAAAAACAATTAAGAATTAAGAAGGAAGAATTAAGAATTGCCAAGGTTGACAATTGATTATTAAAATTTTAATACTTACAATAATTCATCATTGTTAGCCTCTTTAAACAATCCTTTTTGATAAATCTTAATCCCCCGTGTTCATTTTAATTTTAATCAATGGGGGATTTTTTAATCCATCAAGGGGATTAAACTACTCCAGGGCGGTTTCATTTTCCGTTGTAACTTGTATGACCTAACCGCCCCCGGAGTTACCCCCTATTGCCTCTCATCCGTTCTCCCGGTAGATTAAGCTGGAATATTGATCGTTAAACTAGGATTTTCAGTTAAATTAGGAATTATAAGAAAAGGATGGGAGATTGAAAACTCAGTGTCTTCAGACCTGAGATGAAAAGCGACCCAGGGGAATTTATTCCCCGTGAATATTTCTCCAATCTATGTTAGTATATCCAGTAACAGGAAAGGTAAACAACCTGTAT
>CAITND010000024.1 GCA_903893625.1 uncultured Oscillatoriales cyanobacterium | reverse complement strand
GGAAGTTGATAGATTTTTCCCTTCTTCTAAAACTTGTAATGTCTGTCTAAATCAAGTGAGTAGCTTACCGCTTGATATTAGAAGTTGGACTTGTGAGCATTGCCAAACTATCCATGATCGAGATATAAACGCCTCAATCAATATCAAAAATGAAGCCTTGCGGATATTGTCGTTAGGAACTAGCGATACTGCCAATCTGAGGGGATGTAAGTCATCTGGTAAAACTTCTGTTCTATCAGATGCTATCCCCGTTGAAGTTGGAAGCCTACACTTACTCGTAGAGAAGTGTGGGTAGTTCACGTCGCTGCCAGCTATTTTCATGTCAATTCAGCTATAATTTTAAACCCGGAAACAGCCCCGCCCATATCCCTAAAGATGGGGTTTGGGCAAAATACGGACGAATTTAACAATTTGACCTGTGACTTCAATTCCAATTAAATAGTCTTCTAAAGTAAATCGATAAAAGATGGCACTAGAACCTAAAGGTTTAAGATCGGGTAAGTCTTTGAGATGTTTAATATTTTTAAATTCAACAAACACAAAATGGTAGACCTTAGAATAAGCGGATGGTTCTAAGCTCATCAGGTCATAGATAAAAGATCGACCATAGCGGACATCAAGCGTCACGATGGGGTTACTCAGTCATTGATTTGGGGGATAGGACGATAAGTGGGATGGTGATGTTCTGAATGGGCAGCATTAGCTCGACTAAACTCAAAATGCAGCATTTCTAATGCTTCATCATAGGTCAAGGAGTCTCCAGGTGTTAGAGTTCCCTTCGCTTCTTCGATGGCTTTGAGCATATAGGTATCGTAAAATAGGATTTGCAAAGATTTCCATGCTTTTCTTAAGTCCTCCTCGGGTATCTGATCTACTAAATAGTGCAGTTTTTTTCTAAGAGGATTCATCATTTGTATAAGTTCAAATCACTACGGGGGCAGTCGGTATCTACTATTTTATCATTTTTGGGTTTAACCTTTAAATGGTAAAGTGTCGCTTGAAACGGGGATCAAAATCAGCTTTCTTTTTCTGGTTACATTCAGAACACAAGGTTTGTAAATTACTAATATCGTTAGATCCCCCTTTTGATAAGGGAATAATATGATCAATAGTCAGTTCGGTTTCATTGGCAGTTTTACCACAGCTTTTACATTGATAATTGTCTCGTAAAAATACATATCTTCTGACTTCTTTGGGAATAAAAATTCTGGGGTTGCTTTTCATCAGTTTACCCGTAATTCAATAATTGTTCTATTCTCTAATTATAGATCATGATTCGTCCGCCCGCTTATTTTCTAATACTCCTTTTAAAAATCCCCCAATTTTGACTTAACTATCGAATCAATAAGCTGCCACTCTTCCAGACTTAATTGGGAAGATGACAGATATTTTTGATGACCCAATTTTAACCGTTCTTCTATCTCCAAATATAGGTTATGTTGGTTGGCTAATGAATCTTTAAAAGAATAGTCAACCAGGGCGATATTCAAGGCAAACCATAGGCAATAAATCCAATAACAATGACGATCATTTTCCAATTTCCCTAAAGCCTTTTCTATTGCTAATGCAATTCTACCAAACTCCTCTTCTGCCTTATAATTAGCTATTCCCATTTCGGCTACTAGATCATAGTTTAGCTCGGAATATTTATTTCTACCATTAGTCCAGAATCTATTAAAAAGTTCATCGCTATTAATTTTTTTTGCATTTTCTCGATTATTGATGATATTGCAAATCGAGGTTATAATATCATCAATGGCAAAATATAAGGTGTAAATTTTGGCGGTGTTGTTCATTGTTTTTATTAAAATTAAGCAAAAATAGACTGTTTAAGCTTTAGATTATAATATTTCTTACGATCAGAAACAGGGTTTCTAATCTTTATATAGAGGGTAAAACTAAGATATCTCATGAAGAAACCCTATTTCTGTTTAACTATTATTTTCTTGGTTTAATCTTTGACGAATATCATCTAAGGATTTTGCTACTTTATCCATTTCGTCTATTTTTTCTTCCTCTTGAACTTCTACTTCTTCCGGTTCATCGGGACAGAATTCGAGAGTAACTTTCATTTTAAGGGTTCCGGGTTGCCATTCCTTCGCCCCTAACTTTAAAAGTTTACACTCTTTTCCTTCTTCAAACCATTGCCAATCATAATGAAGGTCATCTTTAATCACATAAAATGATTCATTAGATTGTTTCTTAACAAGTGATTGTATAATACGCTGTGCATGTTCTTTCAAAGCATACTCAAGATCTTGTTTCAGTCTTTCCACAAGACAAGTATGACTTCCAAACCATAGAACTTCATCAATTTCTTCCTCCTCATCAACTTCATCTTCTTCCGGTTCTTCTGGACAAAATTCGAGAGTAACTTTGAATTTCAGTGTTCCGGGTTGCCATTCCTTCGCACCTAACTTTAAAAGTTTACACTCTTTTCCTTCTTCAAACCATTGCCAATCATAACGAAGGTCATCTTTAATCACATAAAATGATTTATTAGATTGTTTCCTAGTAATTAACTCTATAATGTCATTTGCACGATCTTTCAAATCACACTCAAGATCTTGTTTTAGTCTTTCAACAAGACAAGTATGATTCCCAAACAATAGAACTTCATAATCTTCACAATTTTCTGAATCAATAACATTGCTCATATTGATTATTAACCTCATAAAATATTCATAAATTTATTATAGAGTTATAAATATAATTTGTCAATTTCAAAATATTATAGTAAATTCAATTAATTATTCAGGTAAATGTAGATAATCCTTCTTCCTTCGTGTCTTAGTGCCTTTGTGTTTCCTAAAAAAATAGCAACAGTAAAAATTGCTATATTTTTTTACCTATTTTGGGGATAAGGTGGGCAAAGCCCACCCTACTATTAGAAGTCTAAACGCTGATCACTGGTGCTAGAATTAGAGATGGTTGGTAATAAATGTTCAAACAGTTGCATGGACTGTAAGCAAGTGTTAATGGCGAAAACAAATTGATTGTATTCCTCAATTTTTTGGTTAACTTCCGACTGAAACCGGGCATTATTTTTAATTTTTTCCTCCGCTTCCTGTTCTAAGGTATTCTCTAAATAAACTCGCGCTTGACTATATTGCTGCATAATTTCTTCCCCTTGAATTTCTGTCATTGGTAATAATTGAGTTTTCAGGGTTTGGTTAACCGTTTGGCGGAAGGTTTGATTGATAGTTTCTGCAACTTTAGGTTCTAAATCTAACTTCAACAATTGACGAATAGCGGGTTCTGCATCAATCATTGCTTTAATATCATAACTGGATGAGGTTTGTAATAAAGTTTGGCGAAATTGATAAATCGAAAATGTCCGTTCATCATAGAAGTTAGGACTTTCTCGTACATAGCGATCGCATTCCGTTTTAGCCATTGCAACTAACGCTTGATTAACCTCTTCTTCTAACCGTTTTAACCGTTGTTCTATTCCCCCATCATTCCCTAATAAACGATTGAGTTTGCGATAATATTCAGTCTTGCGAACTCGTTCAACTAAACGACGGAAAAACCCCGCATTCACAGATTGAACCGCCTCAACTAAAATATCCTCTAATTGGTTGGCTAAATAATACAAAGCTTCGACTAAAACCGCTAATAACGGTGCGGTTGCATTGCGAGGATGGCTGAAGGTTGCACGACTATAGGCTTCTTTTACAGAAAAATTATCTAATAATTCATCTAAACGCCGTACCATTCGAGATTGTAATTGATTAAAATCTTGTTCAAATCCATCACATTTACTGGTAATAATTCGATTAACTTCTTCCGCAATATGATCTCGAAATTCCTGTCCAGCTTCTTGCAATTGTTGATTTAGAAGTTGTAATTCCTGGGCTTTCATCGATTCAATTTCACGGGGTTGACTGTCTAAGTCCCGTTGAATTGATTCGTAATACTTGCGGAGGGGTATACATATATCTTCTAAATCATCGGCTAGATTTTTAAACAGTTGGGGGCGTTTTTCTTGGGTTAAATAGTAAGTAATTGCGGTACGAAAATCTTCAATTCCGCTATCTTTGATTAACTGATCAATTAAGGGTTGTCCCCAATCTGCTAAAATTCTCACATAGTTTTGGTTGGGAGATTCAAAACCATTAATAGTGACTCTAAATTGGATCGGAAGTTTACGCGAACTGCCACAATAGTTATTAAAAGCATAGACAAATTGAGGGGTTTCTTCTTCTCCCCCAAATCCTTTAATACTTTCAGCAAAAATACTATCTAATCCAAAGCGATCGCGTCCCGTTGTTGATTTAATTTGACTCCCATAAAACCCTAATAATCCACTGGTTTTATAGACCCTGGTGGTATCCTGAAAGTCAGAATAAATTAAGTTATCTAACCGTTGACGTAATTGGGCATTATACCAGGTTTCATCAATGCGATTAAAGATATAAAAAACGCGATCGCGGATACTCGGATTTTGACGCATCCGTTCTAAGAGTTCTGTTTCTTCTATTGTCATTTCTCCCGCCGAGGCAGGTTTCAAAACACAGACCACCGCCGATGTATCGGGGTTCTCGATTTTGCTATAGGTTAATTGGGCATCTTTTTCAACTGGGGCATCAATCCCAGGAGTATCAATAATTACATTTCCATCTTGTAATAGGGGATGATAGCAATAGTATTCGATGCGTTTTAAGACCGCGCTATTACTGCCTCGACGGGCATAACCTGCTGCTTCTTTGAGGTTGGAAAAGTTAAACTGTTCCATCGAATAGGTGGCGTTATTCAGGGTATGAATGCGATCGCGGTTTTCCACAAACCCTTTTATTAATAAATCTAAAGCCTTCGCTTTTTTTGCCCGTTCAGATTTATTCACGCCTCCTTCTTGCTGAATAATTTTATCACATCCTTCTAGTAACAAGTCAATCACATCATTGCGATTAATATTAATATTAGAAGACAGTCCTAAAAGTTTACATAAAGCTGCAACTTGTTCCCGAATTTCGGCTTCACTTAAAAAGGTTAAAACCACCCGTTCTTGATCGGGTTCAGCATAGTCAATATAACATTCTGTTCCGGTGGCGTGTCCCTCTGCACTATATAATAATTCCCGTTCTAAAAGGGCGTTAATTAACATCGATTTTCCTGCACTAAACGCCCCCGCAAACACAATTTCAAATTTGGGAGAAATAACTTTATTTAAAGACGCACGAACAGCAGTAATATCCTGTTGTCGGAGGGTGGGTTCTTGATGTAGGAGCTTGACTAAGCCTTCAACTTGATGTTGTAAATTTTGGCACTGAGGCGAAAGTGGATTATTCATCTGGTAAACTCTACTTTTGACAAAAGAAATCTCAGTTGAGATTATCCCTGAAAAGTGGCGGTTTTGGTATCAAACTTTACTTTAATTTACAGTTCCGGTGTAGGTATATGATTATAATCACTGTATTCTTCCCCAACACCCAACACCCCATGAGTCTAAGGATAGATAATCCTGATTCTTTCAGAGAATTAAGCGCAAAACGGCAAATTTGTGTAATTTTTGAGATAAAATCAAATCGACGTAAAGATTTGTTTAGAGTTACGCCCAGTAACCCTAGACTATACAGAGAATCAAAATCTGACCCAACGTTTCCTAATTCCTATACCTATTCAGAGAGGATAGAACACAATGGCTTTTGAACTTCCAGCGTTACCCTATCCAGCCGATGCTTTAGAAGCAAGCAAAATGTCGGCGAAGACTTTTTCGTTCCATCATGGTAAGCACCATGCAGCCTATGTAACCAACCTGAACAAGCTGATCGAGGGAACAGAACTAGCGGATAAATCCTTAGAAGAAATTGTCACAGCAACGGCGAATGACCCCGCCAAAGCCGGAATTTTCAACAATGCTGCCCAGGTGTGGAACCATTCTTTCTTCTGGAATAGCCTGAAACCAGGTGGAGGTGGTCAACCTACAGGGGCTTTAGCGGAGAAAATTAATGCTGACTTTGGTAGCTTTGACAAATTTGTAGAACAATTCAAGACGGCGGCTACAACTCAATTTGGCAGTGGTTGGGCTTGGTTAGTGTTGGACAATGGCACACTGAAAGTCACAAAAACGGCTAATGCGGCTAACCCAATTGTTGATGGGGCAACTCCCTTATTAACCTTAGATGTTTGGGAACACGCCTATTATCTCGACTTCCAAAACGCTAGACCTGCTTACATTGAGAACTTCCTAAGTCAACTGGTGAATTGGGACTTTGTTGCAGAAAATTTAGCTTCTGCATAATTAAGGGTTCCTGATCAGTTAGACCTAACCCCCCAGCCCCTTCCCTACGAGGGAAGGGGGAGTAATAAATAGTATTAAAAATTCTTCCCCCCTCACCATGCGGTCGAGGGGCTGGGGAAGAGGTAACACAAGTTTTTGAGGGAAAATCAAACAGCCCTGTTCCCTGTTCCCCATTCCCTATTCCCTGCTATATTTAGCCTGAAAACCTAACAATATTTAGAGATATCTTCATGACATTCATCAGCTAAATAACACAAAGCCCGGAAACGTAACCCGATAAATTGTTCATATAAAGGATTCAGTTTGCACATTGGAGGAATATGAACAATTTTGCGCCCAAATATGATGAGATCTCGTTCAAAGGGACATTGTGGCGGAATTAATTTACACACCAAATGGGCAACTTTAGAATCATGAATTTCTAAGTCATCCAACCAATGTTTAACCGGGGAAAGAACATCAAGATGATGATCGTTATGGGAGTTGTGTTCAATACAAATTTCTCCTAACTGACCCGATTGAATTTCCGATAAATCTTGTAAAGTTTTTCGCAAAGTGTCTAACGCTTCAACCTTTAGGTTTAACGCTTGACAGAATTGGTGTAATAAATCATCCTCACAAATCGAGTAAATTCCATCGGCTAAAGCTACCATTACAGCCGTTCTCAGGAAGTTTTCAGCTATCTTAGGATGGGTACCTAAAATAGCTCCTAACTCCTGGGGGGAAATAGGTTCTAAACTGTCAACATTTGTAACAGTAACTAATTCATCATGGGTTAACGCATCAATTAATTGATGTTCTTCTTGATCAAAATTTCCATCCGCCCAAGCCAGGGTTAACAGTCCACGCATCCACGCCAGGGTTTGTTCTTGGGTGTATGAAGTTTGAGATGTGCTAGTCATAGGTTGGCCTCTTCGCAAAATCTCCTATCCAATTTCTTAGTCCCTGTTATTTTCGTTAAGTTCCTCGGAAAAACAAGACTAAGCTTTTCTGCCTATTCCTATGCTAACTTTAATCCGTAGAAGTGACATCTTCAAAGAATCCCACCTTCTTTATGGGTGGGAGTGTCAAGGACAAACTCTACAAATGCAAAACCAACGCCCAGCATTTGCTATGGCGTTGGAGACTTCACACGATCAAAATATATATCAACGTGAAGGAGATCAACTACTCCCTGTAAAGATAATTTCAGGAAATTTGGATTGAGCTTCGCTCATGGGGCGATTTCGGCCTTCTTCTTGCCAATAGTTGATCACTTCGGTCGCTCTATTGAGCAAATCAATTTGATCAACGTCAGAAATCCAACGTTTGGATTCCATTTCTGTTTTCAGTTGTTCCCAAGCATCGTTGCGGGGCCAGAAAAAGTAAGAGGTTAAAGGACTTGTCCCTTTACCCACCACTTGATCCACCGCCAGAGCAACATTCTCATCCAGCCAGAGAACTTTTAGTACGAACCTTGACAATTACACCTCCAGGTCTATCCCAGGCTTAATTAAAAATATTACAATCCTCTATCATACCTGATCTTGTTCCAAATCGTCCAATACTTTGATTGAGATTTGCCTGAGTGTCGGGTTCGGGTGTAGCCTTGAGCATGGTAGAAGCTCAACGGTCTGAGGGTGAGTTAGTCATGAAAACCGCTATTGTCGTTTTTGATATTGATGGGGTGATTCGGGATGTGGGAGGTTCCTATCGACGGGCGATCGCAGATACCGTAGAACACTTTACAGGCGGTGCCTCCCGTCCTACCCTCACGGATATTGATGCTCTCAAGTCTGAGGGCTTATGGAATAACGATTGGGAAGCCTCTCAAGAATTAGTCTATCGTTATTTTGAAGCCCAGGGACAAGCCAGAACCGAAATTTCCCTGAACTATAAACACCTGATCGACTTTTTCCAGTCCCGCTATCGAGGGCGAGACCCCGAACAGTGGACAGGTTATATTGGTTCAGAACCTCTACTCTGTACCCCTAGTTATTTTCAAAACTTGACAGAAAATCAGATGTCTTGGGGTTTCTTTAGTGGGGCGATGCGAGATGAAGCTCTCTATGTTTTGCAAGGTAAACTGAATTTAGGCGTCCCTGTATTAAGGGCGATGGAAGATGTCCCCGGAAAACCTGACCCAACGGGACTATTTGAAGTGATCGCAGAATTAGAAACGGAACAGGATGAACACACCCCAGTCCTTTACGTTGGGGATACGGTTGCTGATTTGTACACGGTGACAAAAGCCAAACAACAACAACCTGATCGGCTTTGGGTGGGTGTCGGGGTGCTTCCGCCCCATATTCAACAAGCAGATTTAGAACGTCGTCAAACCTATCAGCAGAACTTGAAAAATGCTGGCGCAACTATCGTATTAAATCATCTGGAAGAATTGACTCCCACCAAAATTAAGGACTTAATTTTAACAGCTTAAAACTCGAAATTGAATCCATTAATTATCTAAAATCCCAATCAAAATTTTCTGAAGTTGCGGTGAAATTCATTCTCAAAAATCTGTTCAATTTTTTCTCTAGGGGTCAACGTTCCCTCAGTTCTCAATTTGATATTGAGCATTTTATTGATCCGGTAACAGGGCGACATTGTTTGGATCATCTCTATGAACAATTTGCTAAACCGCAAGTTAAAGGACTGTTTGAACCGGATGCTCCTTCGATTTATATTAATCATAACATCGGGCAAAAAGTTTTAGGAGACTATGTAATTGAGCAAGTCTTTGAAGATAAAAAAACGGGATTTTATGCCGAGGGTCGTCTGCCATTAAAGGCGAATCAACCTCCCGTTTTAGTGATTCGAGGATATGGGTCATGGTATCCATTTTATCGAGTTTTAGAAGATACACCCGATGTATTTATTGCGAGTTGGCAAGGACAGTTAAAAGCGGCAGAAAAAAAGGGAGCGATCGCTTGGTTAAAACAACACAGTGAACAGGGACAGAAACCCGATATCATTGGCGAAAGTTTAGGAGGAAAAGTGGCTCAACAGATTGTACTCAAATACTCAGATTATATTCGTTCAACGGTGACTTATAATTCCTTGGGAATTTCACCCGAATTAGCTAAAAATAGTAAAATTAATAATATTTTTCACTATTTTACATTAGGAGAACGCTATGCGTTTTGGGCAAATCAAGGAAATTATCTCCCTGGTTATTGTTTTCAAATCTCTAAACATGGAGTTAACTGGGTTTATAAACTAGAAAATAGAATGATTGCAAAAGCCAAGCTTTCAGAAATTAAAAATCATCTTAAATCTCGTCGAATTTCTCAATTATTTTGGGTATTTTTAGCTCAACTCATTTTACTTAAAAGGCATAACGACTTGATTTTAAGTAGCCGTTCACCTATTGTTGATATAATCAATTTAGAGCAATTACAAACTTAGGAGGTAACGAACAATGATTGTGGCAAAAGATAAAGATAACATCCCACAGCTTACCCATGAAGAATACTTTGCTTGGGAAGAACAACAACTAGAAAAACATGAATATATCAACGGCAAAGTCTATGCGATGGGCGGAGGTAGTGTAAATCATGGTCGCATTGCCATCCGGTTTACAGCCATGTTTGATGTTCATTTAGCGAATAGCGGTTGTATAACGGGCAATTCTGATATCAAAGTTAACATTGTCGAAACCAATAACTATACTTATCCAGATGCCAGCGTCACCTGCGATGAGCGTGACAAAAACACCCCTAACTACTTTACCTACCCCTGCTTAATTGTTGAGGTTTTGTCAAGCAGCACAGAGGCTTATGATAGAGGCGGAAAATTCAGAATGTATCGCAACAATCCCGCCTTACAAGATTACCTATTAGTCAGTTCCACCAGCATCGAAATGGACTTATATCATAAAAACGAAGCAGGCGACTGGTTGATTATCACCTACAAAAAAGGCGACACAATTGAACTCAAAAGCATTAACCTCAATTTCCCCATTGAGCAAGTCTATCGCGGTTTAACCCTTGAACCAGGGAAGGAGGAATAGAATAAAAGCATTACCCATTCCCTGCTTTAATATGGAAAATACTATTGATATTTTAATCCTTTCTAATGGCCCCGGTGAAATTACAACTTGGGTGCGTCCCGTTGTTCAAGCGTTACGAGAACAGCTACAACATCAACCTTTTCAGGTGAGAATTTCTTTAATATTATCTCCTTGTCCGAATGCTACCGGAAAAGAAGTTAATATTGCTCATTCTTACCCGGAAATTGATCGAGTTCAAGGCGCGGAATATTTTTGGCAATTTTTATTATTGGGAAAAACCGCAGAACATTGGGACTGGTATCAACAGGGTGTCGTTTTATTTTTAGGAGGAGATCAATTTTTTACCCTAATTATTAGTAAACGCTTAGGATATCGCAGTGTAATTTATGCCGAATGGGAGGCGCGTTGGTGGCGTTATATTAACCGCTTTGGGGTAATAAAATCCGAGATTTTAGATACTATTCCTCAACCCTATCAAGCTAAATTTGAAGTGATCGGAGACTTAATGGCGGATGTGGATTTATCAAGTTCTTCTGCTATAATTTCTGATGATATTATCATTGGATTATTACCCGGTTCTAAATCTGCAAAATTAACCCAAGGTATCCCATTAGCCTTAGCGATCGCTGAATATTTATATCAAAAACGACCTCAAGCCAGATTGATTATTCCCGTTGCACCCACCTTAGATTTACAAACCTTAGCTAATTTTGCCGATCCTCAATATAATCCAATTATAGCAAAATTTGGAGGAATTTCAGCACAACTGCATTTAGGAGATCCAGCTTATTTAGAAACTCAAAATGGGGTAAAAATAGAACTTTATACCCCATTTCCCGCTTATGATTTACTTTCAAACTGTCAACTTTGCTTAACAACAGTTGGAGCCAATACCGCCGAATTAGGAGCGTTAGCCGTTCCCATGATTGTGTTATTACCTACTCAACAATTAGATGCGATGCGTTCTTGGGATGGTATACCAGGAATGTTAGCCAATTTACCCGGATTAGGGTCTATTTTTGCTAAATTTATTAATAGATTAGTGTTAAAA
Source organism: uncultured Oscillatoriales cyanobacterium (assembly GCA_903893625.1). Lineage (GTDB taxonomy): Bacteria > Cyanobacteriota > Cyanobacteriia > Cyanobacteriales > Microcoleaceae > Planktothrix. The sequence continues at coordinate 8,020 of CAITND010000024.1, read as the reverse complement.
CAGGGTAAACTATTCGCATGGCCGAATATTTGGGCAAAACAGGAAATTGTACCCGAATTAGTGGGAGATCTCCAACCCGAAAATATAGCAAATTTAGTCTTAGATTATTTAGATCATCCTGAAAAATTAGAAGCCATGCGCCAGCGTTTACAACAAGTGAGAGGGGAACCAGGAGCCGCAAAAAAATTAGCAACTATTATCATTAAAGAATGCTTAAAACCCACAACGTAGGATGGGCTTTGCCCATCAATACTATATAATTTCACTCTATCCATTAATATCCTCTGGATATATCAATAGTATTATTTAATAGTAATCCCTCTTGACTTTTTTGGATGGCTTCAATAATCTGTGGAGCCACACAAGCCGGAATTGTTTTAGCAGCAATATGAGGAGTTATAATAATTTGGGGATCTGTCCAAAACGGATGATTTTTGGGTAAGGGTTCACTCTGAAAAACATCTAAACACGCTCCCGAAAGTTGACCGGATTTTAAAGCTGTTAATAAATCTTCCTCAACTAAATGTTTCCCTCTGGCGACATTAATTAAATAAGCTCCTTGAGGTAAAGCCGCAAAGGTGTTTTGATTTAAAATTCCTTCGGTTTCTGGTGTTAACGGTAATAAACAGACTAAAACCGAACATTCACTTAAAAATAAATTAAATTCTTCCTTTCCTGAAAAACAATCAATATTATCTAATACTTTAGGGGTTCGACTCCAACCCCGAACCGAAAACCCCATCAATTTTAATTTTTGAGCAATATCTAAACCCAAAACTCCTAACCCTAAAATTCCAACGGTACAAGCTGCCGTATTTCTAGGAGGTAATCCTTGCCATAACTGTTGATTTTGCTGAATTTGATACGCTATAAATTGACGATGAAACTGCAAAATAGCTAATAAAATATATTCTGACATTTGGGCGGTTAAAGACTCATCTACTAACCGCACAATCGGAATATTATTAGGTAAATTCGGATCTCGTAAAATATGATCAACACCCGCCCCCGTTGAGATAATGACTTTTAAATTCGGGAACTTTTCAATCACTCCTAATGGGTGCATCCAGACTAAAACCGCATCAATATCTAATAAATTATCAAAATCAGGATAAACTGCAATTTTTAACTCAGGTTTATGGGTTTTGAGGGCAGAAATCCAAACTTCATGATTTTCAAATTCTCCTAATAATAGCAGTGTCATTTTTTATCCCCTAGACGGTTATTAACCACGAATTTTAAGTTTATTTTGATCACAACGCCAAACTTCAGTAATGCCTAAACGGGCAGACATTGAACGTCTGGAGAGAGATTTTCGCGTTAAATCAATTTCTAATAGTGAATCGGGAGGTGGACTTTCCGATAAATTTTGAATACAAAAACAACTATCGATGATATTTTCCCATGTTATTGTGTAAGGTGATGAACCTTTACGAAATTGTCCTAATTAGGAGAAGTTGACTTATGCCCAAAGGGTCTTTTGCAGAATTCAATGACGCTACGACAACGCAAATCACTTTTTATTATGACAATGGCCATGAAGAGACTTTTAGCGTTCCCATTCCCTCTGTAGAATTAGTCCAGCAACTCCCCCAACTTTTAAATCAATCGTGGCTGACGTTTCACCTGATTGATCAAACGGTCATGATCAACATGGCTAAAGTCGAGAAATTGGAGTTGAAGCCACCCGTTCCTCAGTTACAAGGAGAAGGATTTTTCTTCAATGTTCAACGGGTGACAGCCCTGCATCGGGGTACTCTAGGTCGTTTAAAAGTCACTGAGTATGAGTAAATTAACCCCTGCTATCACTTAAATAACCCGATAGGATTCCAGATTTATGCCCACTGTGTCTTTAATTCGGACTAACTCCTATGACCCTCAACGGTTAGAAACATCCTTAGAAGCTCTACTGGAACCCTGGGGAGGGATGACCGCCTTCGTAAAACCAGGCGATCGCGTTCTCCTCAAACCCAATTTATTAACCGGAAGTCGTCCGGCAAAAGAATGCGTGACCCGACCGGAATTAGTGGTGGCGGTGGCTAAACAGGTAATTGAGGCGGGAGGAAAACCCTTTTTAGGGGATAGTCCCGCCTTTGGGAGCGCCTTGGGGGTCGCCCGTGCTAATGGCTATTTACCCTTAATTGAATCATTAAATTTGCCGATTGTTGAATTTCAGGGAAAACGGTATCAAACGGTTAGTGAAGGCTTTGATCATTTACGGTTAAGTCAAGAAGCGATGGAAGCCGATGTGATTATTAATTTACCGAAACTGAAATCCCACGCTCAACTTACTCTGACAATGGGGGTTAAAAATCTTTTTGGTTGTGTACCCGGAAAAATGAAAGCCTGGTGGCATTTAGAAGCGGGAAAAGATGTTAATCGGTTTGGGGAAATGTTAGTTGAAACGGCTAGAGCTATTAATCCTAATTTAACAATTTTAGATGCAATTATTGGTCATGAAGGTAATGGCCCAAGTGGGGGTGAACCTCGTGAATTAGGGATTTTAGCTGCTTCTGATCATGTATTTTCCCTAGATAGAACTATTGTTGATATTCTTCAGGTTGATTCGAGTTGGGTTCCGACAATTGTGGCTGCTCAACGATTAGGATTATGTCCTGAATTAACAGACATTCAGTTTCCGTTATTAACGCCTAAAGAATTACAAGTTTCCGATTGGAAATTACCCGATGCTTTAGTCCCGATTGATTTTGGTTTACCTCGCGTCTTAAAATCCACTTTCCGACATTTTTATATTCGCTGGATTAAAGAACCTATTGCAACCTACACCCAAAACAGTAATCAGTAATCAGTAATCAGTGTAGAGACGTGCCATGGCGCGTCTCTACCAGTAATCAATAATCAGGTGTAGGTAGAGTGCGTAAGCGGGGATCGCACGCACCAACAATTAACAATTAACAATCAACCGTCAACCCTCAAGCATTCGAGTGCTTGATTAATTCCCTCTCGAACTGATGTGGCACATTTCATCAAAGATTCATGTTCAGATTCTGTTAAATCGAGTTCTAAAACCCGTTCTACTCCCCGACATCCTAACCATGCAGGAACTCCCAGGAAAATATTATTTAAACCATATTGTCCTTGTAAATAACAACAGGTGGGTAACAATCTCGATTGTTGACGTAAAATGGATTCAACCATAATTCTGAGCGAAGATGCTGGAGCGAAATAAGCTCCTCCTGTTTTTAATAATTCCACAATTTCTCCCCCACCTTGACGGGTACGTTCTACAATTTTATCAATGGTTTTTTGTTCAATTAATTCTGTAATTGGAATGCCATTAACAGTGGTATAACGGGGTAAAGGAACCATTAAATCACCATGACTTCCTAACACCGTTGCATCAATATTCGCCACAGACATTCCTAATTCTATTCCCAGAAAAGCTTCAAATCGGGCTGAATCTAAAACCCCTGCCATACCCATAATTCGATGGGGTTCAATTTGTGTCACATACCAAGCAATATAAGCCATAATATCTAATGGATTAGTGACAATAATTAATACCGCATCGGGAGAATATTGAATTGATTTTATGGCAGCATCAGCAACAATTTTGACATTAATATTAATTAAATCCTCTCGACTCATCCCAGGTGTTCGAGGACGTCCGGCGGTAATCACAATAATATCTGAACCTGCTGTATCTGCATAATCATTAGTACCCATCACTTGTCGATCATGACGTTCAACAGCACCTGCTTGCATTAAATCTAAAGCAATACCTTGGGGAACTCCTTCTAAGACATCTAATAAAACAACATTGGCAATATTTTGTTCAACAATACGCTGGGCGAGGGTACTTCCTACTTTACCAGCACCAATAATTGAAACTCGTGTGAAATGACAAGATGGTGGAAAAAATGGAGTGGATAGTATCATAATAGTCTCTTAACTCAAGATAGATTAAACCAATTTAACTCGATGGGTTGAATTATTTTTAAAGTGGAAGATGGTGCGTGAGCTATGATCCCCGCACCCTAATGGGATGGTTTAGATATTATTGATACCCACCGACTTAATGAATATTGTTAACCTCAATCCTCATCGGGTTGCAGTTGTTTTGCTTGTTCAAATGCTGCCATTGCTTCTTCTGTTTGTCCTAAATCTTGTAAGACTAGACCTAGATTATACCAACCATCGGGATCATTAGGTTGTAGTTCTATCGCTTGATTAAACAAGATTAAAGCTTCTTCACTTCGGTTTAAATTAGATAAAGCAATTCCTCGATTGTACAACGCATTAAAATAATTTGGTTCTAATTTAATTGCCTCTCCATAAGATTCTACTGCTTCTTCTAATCGTCCTAAATCTGATAAGGCATTTCCCCGATTATTCCAAATATAAGGATCATTGGGTTCTAACTCCAGTGCTAGTTCATAAGATTTTAATGCTTCTCCAATGTCACCTAAAAGCTCTAAAACACTCCCTCGATTATTCCAAGCGTCAGCATATTCTGGCCGCAGTCTAATCGCTTGTTCAAAAGAGTCTAAAGCTTCTTCGATTCTGCCCAAACTTTTGAGTGTATTGCCTCGATAGAACCAAACACAAATATGATCGGGTTGCAGTTGAATGACTGTTTCAAATGAAACTAAAGCCCCTTCAAAATCTCCGGCTTCATCTTGTTGAATGCCTTGTTCAAATAATCCCTCAATATCGGGTAAAGTCTCCTCAACTGCTAAGGGTTCATCCGATTGAATTATCGGTTCTAATTCTTCTGTAATCGGGGCAAAATTCTCCTCAACTGCTAAGGATTCCTCCGATTGAATTATCGGTTCCAATTCTTCTGTAATAGAGGCAGAATTCTCCTCAACTGCTAAAGATTCATCTGATTGAATTACCGGTTCTAATTCTTCTGTAATAGAGGCGGAAGTCTCCTCAATTTCTTGATTAACTTCTTCAGTTGAAATTGTTACTCCATCCCTGACAAATTCCGCTTCAATAATCGGATAAACTTCAACATTCTCCGATGTTGTTGTCTGAGCAGGAGTTGTGACCCCATCCCCAAAAAATTCCGCGTCAATAATGGGATAAGGCTCAGGATTCTCCGAATTAGGAGTCTCTGTTTGCAGAGCAATTTGTTCTAAAAGGCTTCTGCCAATGCGTCCCGAAACCGTTCCCACTGGCCCAATATCCAGACTCCCCAACCGTACCATCCGTTGCGCGAGTTCTTCATGTTGAGTGGGTGTTTCCTGGAGCCGAGTTCCAAAGCGTTCCAACCAAGCGACTAACTCTGCTTCCTGAACTTTATGACCAATGAACCAGCCTTTAATTTGCCCCCGACTTGACCCTTGTTGCACCGTGTCTAACAGTTGCAGAAATAGAGCTTCATATTCGGTATCCGTCCGAGGAATCACAGTTTCGGATGCAGGAGATGCAGGAGCGGGCTGTTTCCCGAACAGTCGTTGAATCAGTCGTTTGAAAAATTGAATAATTCGGCGTAGCATAAATAGGTTTAGACAATAGAGTTGTTCTTAAGATTCTGGGCAAAACCACCAAGATATCGCACATAATACACCTTTTTGATTCTGCTGTTTAGCTAAATCGTTCTACCACAATATTGAACGGTTACAATCTCATGCTTTGGGGTCAATTGGCCAGAATATCAAAGTTAAGTAAATTCTCGGATAGGAATTATTGCTGTATTGCCGTAAACTCAACTATAATTTCTACCGGATCAGCACCCATGTTGAAATTTAGAGCATTAATTGGACTGACGCTGTTACTGGGTTTATTGACCACTGAAGCTAAGGCCCAGACTGATAGTGTAACGTTTACCCTAACCAATAGTACCAGTCGAACTTTAGAAGAATTCTATGCTTCACCTCCGAGTACCAGTGATTGGGAAGACGATATTCTGGGGGTTGATGTCCTTGCGCCAGGAGAGTCAACGCAAATCACGATTGATGATGGCCGTGAAGATTGCCACTATGACTTTAAAGGGGTATTAGGCGCCAGTGATGATGGTAGCGTTGGACGAGGTGAATTAATTCAATCAGCAGTTAGTGTCTGCGATGGTGGGACTTACGAATATTCTGAGTAATTAGGACGGTTTGAGAGTTGCAGGTCAACAGAAGGCGAAAGCCAGAAGGAAGATATATCTGTGGCCCTTCTGACTGTTGCTGGGTTAATTACATCATGCGTAATAACCCCTGTTGACCGATTAGCATTTCCCGCAGCAGGCTGAAAATTCCCACCCAGATAATCGGGGTGATATCTACACCACCCAAGGGTGGAACAATTTTGCGGGTGACGACTAAAAAGGGTTCAGTTGGCCAAACAATGAGGTTGAAGGGAAAACGCTGTTGATTGACTTGGGGATACCAAGTTAGGACGATTCTGAAAATAAACAAAAAGGTGATCAAACCCAGACTTAAGCCTAAACCCCAGATTAAAACCGTTGTTGTCATAGGAGGAGAAAAAATATTTTAAGTTTTGTTACTGTTTCTAGAATTAATTTTAACGGTTTTGGGGTATTGTCTCAGAAATAGGGGGACGGGTGATCAAAATTCTGGCTGGAAACTGGATGAACCAAGAATCCTCGCTCTTTTCGGGCGATGAAGTGTCAAATATTGTTAAAATGGTGAACTAAGAAATCATTCTAAGACAAGGATCGCATTTGTTATGACACCTTCATTGATCAACTTTTTTTATAGTTTGTTGGCTGGAATCCTGATTGTGGTGATTCCTGTTACCGTCGGTCTGATTTTTATCAGCCAGAAGGATAAAGTCATTCGTTCCTAGACTGGCTCTCTGGAGACAAGTCTAGGGGCACTTGCCAAAATCCTTGTTAAACCCATAAACTCAGGGGCTAAGAATCAGAACTCCATCTGAATTACTGGCCCCCCTGTCTATTGTTGCTAACAATACGCACCGGGCTAGGAGATTAGTAGAGATTTTAATAGAGAACTCGCTAAGATAGGACTGGCATAGGAGAATAAATAATGGTTAATTTAGGTTTAAATTTCAGCAGCTTAATCGGGATTTTGCTCGCGGTTGCTGGTGCTGGATTATATTTCCTGCGTTCCTGGCGTCCAAAACTGGCACGAGATCATGATATTTTCTTTGCTGCTATTGGATTACTCTGTGGCGGGATTCTGCTATTTCAGGGATGGCGACTTGATCCCATTCTAGCGTTTGGTCAATTTTTATTAACCGGAAGTGCGATTTTCTTTGCGGTGGAAAGTATTCGCCTCCGAGGAATTGCCGTTGTCCAAGCTAAAGAACGAGCACCCATTGTGGACGATGAACGTTATGTCAGTAACGTTTATCGCGTGGATGCAGAATTAGACGAACTGGAAGCGACAGACGAATATACACCAATGGCCCGTCAAATTCGCGGCAGTCGGGATAGTCGTTTAAGCAGAGCCGATGGCTATGAAGATGAGTCTGTGCGTCGGCGTCCCTCTAGTCGCAGAAGCAGCAGTGTTGACTATCCTCCCACAGAAGAGCGTCCCCGCAAGCGTCGTCCCCGTCCTGAAGTTCGTCCTGAAACGGCATCCGATTGGGAAGAACCCCCCAGAGAACGGGAAGAAAGACCTGCAAGAAGTCGCTCTAACCGTCCTCCAGCTTCGCCTCCAGTCGATAGAGAGGATTGGTCAGTTTCTGAAACACCCCGTTCTCGTCGTCGTCCTTCTGCTTCAGGTTCCGCTTCTGCTTCAGAATATCGTTATTCCGAAGATCGCAATCGCAATAATAATTCAACGGATTATGTTGAATATCGACCCGTAGACTATTCCGATGATGAGGTGGATAGTCCTTCCAATTTTGAAAAATAAATCCCATGAGACTTTAGGAATTAGGCTATAGGGTAATAGAGATACCCAGTCTGATTCCTAATTTTTTTGGGGAATTTTGGTTTTTATAAGACATATCTGGGAGATTGAAAACTCAGTGTCTTCAGACCTGAGATGAAAAGCGACCCAAGGGAATTTATTCCCCGTGAATATTTCTCCAATCCATGTTAATATATCCAGTAACAGGAAAGGTAAACAACCTGTAT
>CAITND010000023.1 GCA_903893625.1 uncultured Oscillatoriales cyanobacterium | reverse complement strand
GAACAAATCGCTAGTGTAGATTCTAATTATTCCTCGAATTCCGAGATTTTATTAAATAAATCAGCTACGGAAAAAATCGGGAATTTTAGCTTTGGGGTAGTCCCAGAAACAGCGATCGCGTTAAATGCTTCAATTCCAGAAGCTAACTTATTTCAACCCAGTTTAAATAAAGATTTAGGAAAAATTACCCGATTTCCCCTAGCAATTCCTGAACAAATCGCTAGTGTAGATTCTAATTATTCCTCGAATTCCGAGATTTTATTAAATAAATCAGCAACAGAAAAAATCAGGAATTTTACGTTTGGAGTAGTCCCAGAAACAGCGATCGCTTTAAATCCTCCTGTACCCGAAACGAATTTATTTCAACCTAGCTTAAATAAATTAGCTTCAGAAAAATTAGCACAATTTTCTCCTTCAGTTTCTTTAGATATTGCTCAAGCAACACCCGAAACGCAACCCTCTAATACTGAAGTTCCACCGCCTCCACCAACACAACCCGAAATCCCTCCTGCTTCTATTCCTATTCCCACCACACCCGCACAAGCTGAACCCGAAGTATTAGTCGCCGAAATAGCGGTAAGTGGAACCGAAGATACAACATTAATTGACAAGGTATATAGTGTTATTTCCACTCAACCTGGACGAACAACAACCCGTTCTCAATTGCAAAAAGATATTAACGCAATTTTTGCAACAGGTTTATTCCGAAATGTCAAAGCTGTTCCTGAAGATACGCCTCTGGGGGTGCGAGTCACCTTTGAAGTCGAAGAAAACCCCCCCTTAAAACAAGTTGTAATTGAAGGCGATACGGTTTTACCCGAAGAAATTATTAACGAAAGTTTCGCCGATCAATATAATCAAACCATTAACCTGAATCAAATTGAAGCCGGGGTAAAAAAAATCAATCAATGGTATCAGGATAATGGCTATGTTTTAGCACAAGTTGTTGCTGCACCGGAAGTCACACGGGAAGGCGTTGTTACCCTACAAGTCGCGGAAGGAGTTATTGAAACAATTGAAGTGCGTTTCCTCAATAGTGATGGAGAAGCAATCGATGAAGAGGGAAAACCAATTGAGGGAAGAACCAGAGACTTTATTATTACCCGTGAAATTGAGTTAAAACCTGGGGATGTATTCAACCAACAAACCGCACAACGAGATTTAGCAAGGGTTTTTGGGTTAGGAATTTTTGAAGATGTGCGATTACAATTAGAACCCGGAAAAGATAATCCCCGTGAAGCGACAGTGATTGTCAATGTGATTGAAAAAACCACCGGATCTTTAGCATTTGGGGGAGGGATTAGTTCCGCCGCTGGATTATTTGGAACCTTGAGTTATCAAGAAATTAACTTAGGAGGAAATAACCAACGTTTAGGTGCTGAATTAGAAGCGGGTAATCGCGTTTTCCAAGTAGATTTAAGCTTTACAGATCCTTGGATTGCAGGTGATCCCTATCGCACCTCTTACACCGTTAATGCTTTTAGACGGCGGACGGTTTCCGTTGTATTTGACAATGGGCCACGAGATGTCCGCTTAGAAAATGGCGATCGCCCTCGTGTCGTCAGAACTGGTGGCGGGATTAGTTTTACCCGTCCCTTTGCGGACAATGTTTTTGCCGATCCCCATTGGGTCGCGTCGTTAGGAATTCAATATCAACGAATTGATATTACCGATTCCGATGGTAATATTACCCCCAGGGATGAATATGGTGATCAATTAAGTTATAGCGGCAGTGGAACAGACGATTTATTAACAGTTCAATTTGGGTTTGTTCGAGATCGTCGTAATAATAAACAACAGCCTACTTCCGGGTATTTAGTCCGCTTTGGAACGGAACAATCGATTCCTGTGGGTTCAGGAAGTATTTTAATGAATCGTTTGCGGGCTGGATATACTTTTTATATTCCTGTAAAATTCTTCTCCGGTTTTATTCCCAAAGGCGATCAATCCTTTGCCTTTAACTTCCAAGGGGGAACTGTACTGGGGAATTTACCCCCCTACGAAGCCTTTCCATTAGGTGGAACAACCTCGGTACGGGGTTGGGAAGAAGGTGCGATCGCATCAACCCGAAGTTTTATCCAAGGATCAATTGAATATCGTTTCCCCATTTTCTCGACTTTTGTTGGCGGAGCACTATTTGTCGATGCGGCGACGGACTTAAATTCTCAGGGGACAGTTCCCGGCTCTCCAGGGGGTGTGCGGGATAAACCCGGAAGTGGTTTGGGTTATGGTGTGGGTGTGCGTTTACAAACTCCCTTGGGGCCAGTCCGTATTGACTATGGGATTAATAATAACGGCGATAGTCGAATTCACTTTGGTCTTGGAGAGCGGTTCTAAGCAAGTATTGAGCGTGAGATGTTAGCGAATGTCGATGAAATTATTGGAGGTAAATATATGAGTTTTGGTTCTGTAGAAGGAGTTCTTAAAGCGATTGATTTAAGTCGTAAACCTGTGTTTAGAATTTACGATTTATTAACAAATAAAAGTGTTCGGTGTTATTTTTCTTCTAATTCTATTGATGAGATCAAAGATGCTTTAGAAAAACGAGTATCTGTATCGGGTTTAGTCAAATCAAGAGAGGATGGAGAAAAACTCAGCATCGAAGTAGAGGAAATAGAAATTTTTCCACCGGAAGATGAGTTACCGACTATTCGGGAAATTATAGGGATTTTAGGAGGGAAAGATTGACTCAGCGTTTATCTATAGTTCTATATATCGGGTTGATGATTTCCCCTACTAAGTCTCTCCCGAAACTCCATAACCGCTTCAAACGGTTCCTCAGACTGAATATAATTCGCTAATAGATTAAAATCTAAATCAGGTAATAATAAACTGCGTTCTATTTTAATATATTTTCCATGTTCTAAACAATAGATAGCAAATTGATGGTTTTCCCATAACCAAACTTCAGGAACACCCAAACCTTGATAAACCTCTAGTGAATTAATACCACCACTGGTTAAAATCACCTCAATAGCAATATCAGGAATTAATTTTTTAGTTTCTAAACAATAACATTCATCCGGTTCTTTTCCTCTGGCGAGCATTTCTGATTTCAAGGTTGTTGATCCCAGGGGATAAAAACGTATTCCCAATTCTAATAAATAGGTTTCCACTAACATCGCAATTAATTTTTTTGTTTTCCTCATGGCGACGACTCGGCGACATCAGTTGTAAAACTCCTTCTAAATAACTAATTCTGAAATTAAAATTTTCTCCGAGATTGTCTAACAGGGATTCATAACTTTTCCAAGTTGTATTATTAATAATTAAAATTTGTTCCGAATCCACTTGAGGTAAATGTAACAGTTGAAATATTTGCTGAATTGGGTTAACAGGTTCAGTTTGAACAATCATCGATTTAACCTCTGTATGTTTAATAATTTCATATTGAATAATTTTATGTCATCACTTGACAATCGCAGAAATATAGTCTAACATAGTTGTATGTACGGGGCATTACTGGTTTCGACAGGGCAAGGAAAGCTACCAAGTGATGCAGACCGAGAGTGAGTCACCTCTCGTAAATCAAGGCTCAAACAAAATGTAACTGCGAACAACATCGTTCCTTTTGCTCGTAAATCAGCCGCTGTTGCTGCCTAAACACCTCTTGTAGGTTCGAGCGTCTATCGTTTGACTCCGTTAAGGACAATAGACAAACCCCCAACGGATGCTCTAACTTAGTTTCTTTGGTTGAAAAGTTAGCTAAGATTTAACCATTGCATCCCACCCTTCGGGATAATGAGGGGTTCCCGCCTTGAGGATCAGAAAGGCTAAGTCTGTGAATGAGCGAGGAGTAAATACTTGTTCTGGACATGGGTTCGATTCCCATATGCTCCATTCCCCTACACCCTAAAAAACCACCTTGGTAAATTCCGAGGTGGTTTTTAGTTGAGGTTAGTTGGGGATGGAAACGGAAGAAACCGTTTGATTTTGTTGATAACGGATAGCCAGTTCGGACGCATGGGAAAGGAATTGACGCACCAAGACTTCCTTTCCTGAAAGGGGAACATTAGAATGACTCCAAGAGGGTAAGTTGGGCCAAGTTACACAGACCAGTAAAGTCGTCAGCGCCAGCAAACCATATTTGAGGATAGGTCGGCTGAATTGTCTCTTAGCATTGAAAGACCGCATAGGAGTTGAAGACTAAATCTAAACAAAAATCTCCCTATCAGTTCATACTGTGGGAGATAAATTCAGGGTGCATCTACTTAATAATTGAAGTATAACACATAAAATAAGGGGTGTCACCCCTTATTGTAAAAACCCCTTTTTTTAGAGGTGAGTTTCCCCCTAATTAACCCTGACAACGGCATTCTAAGGGGGTTTCAGATGTTAAAGATTTGTGACGTTGTTGGACTAATGTGGTTAAATTCGGCCGTCCCGTTAACTTTAGTCGCCAATTAGCCCAAATTCCATAGAGTGCGTTCATAACGGGGCCAATTAAAGGCCAGCGAGTGGGTGCATAAATCCAACCCAGTCCTAGAACTTGATAAATTTGATAAAATACCTCTAAATTTTGGATGATTGTCCCATCGGGAAGTAACGCATGAATTCGCCCCATTGCGGCTTCAAAGGAAATCCCGCCATGATCTTCAGGGTTATAATTCAGATTACTAATATCGACAAACTTAATTAATCCTCGTCCTGCATCCCGTTTTTGTAAAAAATTCACCTCTCGTAAACATAACGGGCACTGACCATCATAAAGCAGTTTAATTTTCCAAGGGGTTAATATTGTTGGGGATGGGTTAAGGGTTTCTAAGGGGGGATTCATATAGTAGGGAATAGGGAATAGGGAATAGGGAATAGGGAATAGAAAAACATTAATTACAGCAATTTTGACCCAGTTTTGGGAAGGGTCAATGTGAAAGCTGTTTGACCCAACTGAGGCGGATCTAACGTCAGATCTCCTTGATGGGCGCGGGCGATTTCCCGTGCTAAACTTAATCCTAATCCGATTCCTTCTATTTGGCGAGTTCGAGCCGGATCACCGCGATAGAAGCGATCAAATAAACGATCTCGATCTTTGATAGGAATATCTTTAGAGGCATTACTAACATTAATTATAACATTTTTCCCTCGTTGATAGCCTTGAATTTTGATCCAACCTTCAGGAAGATTATATTTAATGGCATTACTAATTAAATTTTGTATAACCTGTGTTAATAAATCCTGATCTCCTGATACAATTAAGTTAGGATTAATTTCATTTTTAATTACCAAATCAGGAGCTAATAGTTCTATATCTTCTATCATTTCTGCTAACACGGGAGATAAATTGACCTGGGTTTCATACAATCGCATTTGTCCCGCATCGGCTAAGGATAATAATAATAATTTTCGGGTTGTTCCTCCTAAACGTCTAACTTCATCGAGGAGATGACTTAAGGCTTGTTGTGTGGATGATTCTGTTTCTGCGTGTTGTAGCATTTGTTCTAATTCTCCTTGAAGAATAGCTAGGGGAGTTTTAAGTTCATGAGCAGCATCTCCACTGAAGCGAGACGCTTGTTTAAAACTGCGTTCTAAACGTTCTAACATTTGATTAAAGACTTGAATTAATTCCACAAATTCAATATCTGTTGTGCTGATAGGAACACGCTGATCCAGTCCTTTAGCCGTGACTTGTCGGATACTTTTTGTTAATTGTTGAATGGGACGTAATGCACTACCAGATAAAGCCCAAGAACCTCCAGCAATCAGTAATAATAAAATAGGAATTGATACTAAAAAACCATTGCGAACTGATACCATTTCCTGATCAATAATACTCAAATTAACAGCGATCGCTACTTTTTGATGGGGAAATGTGACTAAACCCACACGCCACAACCCCGTAGGAGAGCGTCGGGTGATAATTTTAATTTGAGGAGGCGGAGGCGGAGGGGGAGGAGCAGGATTAGAATTAGGAGGCGGAGGGGGAAAACGACGAGGGGGGAAAGAATCAGGAGGACGGGGAGGACGGGGAGGAGGTAAGGGGAATGGGGGAAAATTATAAATCTGAAGGTTGAGGTCTGACCCATTAATTGAGCGATATCGGGTATAACCCTCTCTATCAATTAGCCAAAATATGATCGGAGTATCGTTAAAATTATGGGTTAATTGAGTTTCATAAACTTGTAATGAGGGTTGCTCTTGTAGATGATTGGTTTCTAATAATTTATTTTTGATTTCTGAGTCTAAACGTCCTAAATAAGCATTATAAATTAGCCCCCAAAATACCAAACTAAAAGCGATTAGAGAAGCTCCGGTAAGGGTTGCTGATAATAGCGCAATACGGACTCGAAAAGAGTGGTGTTTCATGTTCATGACTCCGGTTTACGAAAGCGATAACCGACGCCACGAACACTTTCAATACAATCATTTCCGCCGATACAATCAAGTTTTTTTCTAATCCGTTGAATACAGACATCTACAACATTTGTACTGGGGTTAAAATCATAACCCCAAATATGTTCTAGGATTTGTGTGCGGGTTAATACTCGTCCGGGCGATCGCATCAAATATTCTAATAGGTTAAATTCCCGGGTTGTGAGTTCAACAATTTGTTGATTACAGGTAACTTCTCGTGTAATTCTATCTAATTTTAGCGGCCCATAAGCAATAATATTTTGGCGTTCACCGATATGGCGACGAACAACAGCATGGATACGAGCGATTAATTCTTCGACAAAAAAAGGTTTAGAAATATAGTCATCTGCACCTAAATTGAGTCCTTCAAGTCGGTCTTCTAATTCATTGCGTGCAGTAAGTAAAATAACAGGAATATTGCGTCCGGCTTTGCGGAGGCTTTTGAGAATAGCTAATCCATCTTTTCCAGGGATCATAATATCGAGAACAATCACATCATAGTCATTGTTCATCGCTTGTAAATACCCGTCATCGCCGTTGTCGCAATAGTTGACAACAAACCCTTGTTCTTTTAGACCCATTTGTACAAAATTGGCGATTTTGGGTTGATCTTCAATCAACAGGACATTCATAATTTTGATGAGAATTTGATGAGAGTTTCCTTAATAATAGTTGGATTAATCGTTTTATAATATTACAAATTTGTAATCTATGCGAGAGGAAAACGGTAATCATAGCTTGGCTTAATCGAAATATCAAGGATTCTATCTACTACTCCCAACCCAGGGAATTAAGCCATTCAATCTTTTGCTCAATTTCAAGTGGCGTTATCCCTCTCTGGACTGCTTGAAGTTACGCATTGGGAAGGGTGGAGATAATTGATGAATCGATAACTTTTCGGTTCCCTTCTATTTGATTTTGCCTGAATGCAGTAAACTGTAAAGATAAACCCATAATCCAAAATCAAGCAGTATTGAAGGGAACACCGTGTTAGATATCAAATTAATTCGGGAAAATTCAGCCGTAGTGCAAGACCGCCTAAATTTACGAGGCGAGTATGATTTGCAACCGATTTTAACCTTAGATGAACAACGCCGCCAACTGGAACAGGAACGCATTGTATTACAAACCCGGAGTAATGATATTGGTAAATTAGTTGGGGAGAAAATTAAGTCAGGATGTGACCCTAAAGGGGAAGAAATTAAAGCGTTAAGAGAAGAAGGTCAACAACTCAAAATTAAGTTGAGTGAATTGGAACCAAAAGAGAAAGAAATTGATGCTCAAATCATTCAATTATTATTACCCATTCCGAATTTACCCAGTGAATCAACCCCTGTGGGAAAAGATGAACGGGAGAATGTAGAAATTAGACGTTGGGGGGATGAATATATTCCCCAAAATCCTAATATTTTGCATCATGCAGATATCGGGGAAAAACTCAATTTATTAGAATTTAAACAAGCGGTTAAAGTCGCTCAAACACGATTTGTAGCTTTAAAAGGGGCGGGCGCTGCTTTAGAACGAGCGTTAATTCAATTTATGTTAGACCGTCATACGAATAACGGTTATATTGAAATTATGCCCCCGTTATTAGTGAATAGTACCTCCTTAACAGCAACAGGACAACTGCCGAAATTTGCCGAAGAAAGTTTTAAATGTGAATCGGATGATTTATGGTTAATTCCAACCTCTGAAGTGTCGGTGATGAACTTGTATCGAGATGATATTTTAGATGCGGAACAATTACCGATTTATCACTGTTCCTATACCCATTGTTTTCGTCGAGAAGCTTGAAGTTATGGGAAGGATACTAGAGGGTTAATTCGGTTACACCAATTTAATAAAGTGGAAATGGTGAAACTGGTTCATCCTGATACTTCAGAAGCCGAACATGAGAAATTAGTGCAGGATGCTGAAGGGGTTTTACAAGCCTTAAAATTACCCTATCGGGTGATAGAATTATGTACAGGAGATTTAGGATTTTCCGCCGCCAAATGTTATGATATTGAGGTGTGGTTGCCCTCGGCCGGAACCTATCGAGAGATTTCTAGCTGTTCCAATGTTAAGGATTTTCAAGCTCGACGTGCCAATATTCGCTTTAAAGAAGCGGGTAAAAAAGGTACACAATATATTCATGCGTTAAATGGTTCTGGGTTAGCCGTAGGTCGGACTATGGCCGCAATTTTAGAAAATTATCAACAACCCGATGAAACTATCCGTATTCCTGACGTTTTACAACCCTATTTAGGACGAGAAATCCTCTAAATAGACCTCTGTAGAGACGTGCCATGGCACGTCTCTACGGGGATTATAACGGGGTGATAACGGGGATTATAATGCGGGTAAATAGGGTTGTAAAGCATCTTTAGTAACAGCAATATTACAAGCTAACGCAATTTGTTCTTTTTCAATAATCCCCACAACTTGACGCGGCTGTTCACGAGTAACAACGGGTAACTGCGGTAAATCTCGCGCCGCCATGCGTTCTAAAGCCGCTTGAACAGGTTCATCTTCATAGGCGCAAAGGATTTCGGTTGTACAAACATCCTTTAATTTTTGCTGTCCTAACGCCAAAGATTCCTCTTGATTTGTGGCTTGAAAAATAGAACGACGAATATCCGTAACTGTTACTAATCCGGCTAATTGAGAACTTTCATCTAAGATTAAAGCCGTATGACAATTCAGATGCACCATTACCGAACCCGCCTCTAAAATAGGCATGGAACAGGGAAGGGTTAAATAGGATTGACCCATAACTTCAGAAATCCGAATGGTTTGTAACACTTCTAACTCATTCGGTCGCTCTAAATAAACCCCCATTTGTTGTAAATTTAATCCTGAATCCGATTGATTAGATTGCACCACATCAACAATTAAAACACTCACTCCCACCGCCGCCATTAACGGTAAAATAATTAAATAATTTTGTGTCATTTCAAATAATAATAAAATCGCCGTTAACGGTGCTCGTACACTCGCCGCTAATACCGCCGCCATTCCCACCATTGCATAGGCGGCTGGGGGTGCAATATCCGGTAAAAACGGGTGTACTAATCCCCCCATAGCTTGCCCATAGGTGGCGCCTAATGTCGCCCCAATAAACATCGCAGGAGCAAAAATTCCTCCGACTAATCCACTGCCTAAACTCACAGAAGTGGCAATAATTTTCAGAATTAATAAAATCATTAATAAATCTAAAGAAAATTGCCCTTCCTGTAATAAGGCTTGAATTGTTCCATAACCAGGCCCTAGAATATGGGGAAATTGAATCGCAATAATTCCTACAAATAATCCCCCTAACATCGGATGAAAGGTTCGAGGAATTTTGGTTAAAAATAGGAAAGCCGGAATTTCGCCTCGAAAACAACGTTGAGCAAATTTAATCGCTTGGGTATAAGCTAAGGAAACAAAACTGGCTAAACAACCTAATCCTAAATACAGTAATAATTCCCAATTACTTCGGACTTCATAAATGGGAGGAGAAAACGCCGGATGGTCACCCAAAACAATCCGAGCAATCACAGAAGAAACCACCGATGCTAATAATACTAAACCTACACCGGAAGCTGCAAAACTTGTGCCTAAAATCACTTCTAAGGCAAAGAAAACTCCCGCAATTGGAGCATTAAATCCAGCAGCTAATCCGGCGGCGGCTCCGGCTCCTAATAATAACCGATAGCGTTCTTTTGAAACTTGAAAAATTTGACCTAAAATTGCCCCTAAATTCGCCCCAATTTCTACACTCGGCCCCTCTGGGCCCAAGGAAGCACCTGTCCCTAAAGAAATAGCGGCAGCTAACAGTTTAATAAAGGGTCGCAGGGGGGAAATAATTTGGATTCTTTGGGTATTAATTAAAGAAGAAATTCCCTCGCCAAAAAATTCTTGATAACGACAGCGAATTAACCCCACAATTAAGCCGCCTAGTGGTGGAATTAAAGCAATTGTCCATAGACCGAATGGCATCATTAACCCCATAAAATCTTCCAGGGTTAACCGTTGAAATAGTTCCACTAATTTGTGAAACAAGACCATGACTAATCCGGTTCCCCCGCCAATTAATAGGGCAAACATTAAAATTAAGAATTGCGGGGGGGGTTGTAAATGGTTTAAGAGGCTGGTTAGGCGGTCAGAAACAGAGACAGAGACAAGTTCAGTTTGCTGCGGGAGAATGCCCTCATTATTGGGCAGAGTTGTCGTCATTGATAGACCCACAATTATAATAATCTTTATAAAATTTAAAACAGTTTTAACGTTTGGGAGCATTAAAACTTCAAACAACGTACTCATCTATAAAGGACAAATACTCAAAGGTTAATCGATTTGACACCCAAGACCATGCAGGAAGGAAATCCGCTACGGTATCCGACCTGATGCTGATTACCCGTCTTGAGTTTCTCATCTTAGCTTTTCCAACTTCATGACTCATCACCCGTTTGAGGCGAGGGAAAAATCAGACACTCCTCTTCCTCTACCTCTTTCAGTCCCAACGATGGGTTTTCAGTTGGACTTGACAATTTTTGCAATACCGTCCGGTTGACCGAGCCGATATTCGTTTAATCTGTCAATACTTGCTCAATTTCATTTTGAGTACGGCTATTTCCCGTTTTTGATTCGTTAAAACCGAATGTATTCCGGCGGCCGATTTATTATCCTTAGAATCAAAAGGCTGTAGTTAAGCCTATATCAATAGTGTATCAAATAAAGTGTCAATGGAGGTAACGATTATGCCTTTAGTACGTTGGCAACCCTTCCAAGAAATTGATTCTCTGCAACGAGAAATGAATCGTCTGTTTGATAGTTTAGCCCTTCCCACCGAAAAACTGGGGATGTCCCTATTTCCTGCCGCCGAACTCCAAGAAACTCCAGAATCCGTTATCCTTAAACTGGAAGTTCCTGGGATGGATGCCAAGGATTTAGATATCCAAGTTAGTGCTGATGCCGTTGCGATTACTGGGGAACGAAAATCAGAAACCCACACGGAAGAAAAAGGCGTAACTCGCAGTGAATTCCATTATGGCAAATTCCATCGGGTGATTCCCCTTCCCACTCGGATTCAAAACACCCAAGTTCAAGCTGACTATCAAGATGGAATTCTCAGCTTAACGTTACCTAAAGCGGAAGAAGAAAAAAATAAAGTCGTTAAGGTGACGTTGGGTTAAGGAGCCATTCAAGGATTAGCAATTGATTCAGGTTAGTCAGAATCAAGACTAAACCAAAATGGCTGTAATCCTTGGCAAGATTTAGATAAAGTTCGACTATAATAAAAAAAGGAGAAAAGCGGAATTTATTAAAATATTTCCGCTTTTCTTGATTTAGATTGCCATGCTAAAATTGAGGATAATCACGTTGAATCAAAACGAATCAGAGTCTCAGTCCAACCCTGAAATTGAGAGTGTAGAGGATGAATTAATGGAGAAATCGCAACCTAAAAATATTACTTTTTCTCAGATTAGTCGTTATTTTGTTGTTGCGGTTTTGAGCGTCCTTTTAACCTTAACCAGCTTACAAATTTTTCCTGATTTCTTAGGAAATTCAGCCCAAGCTGAACCTCTAATAACCGAAACGCAACCTCAAAAGGTTGTCGCCGTTCCTAACTCGAATTCTACGGGAAATTTTGTTTCTGCTGCGGTGAATCGAGTCGGGCCAGCAGTGGTTAGAATTGACACAGAACGCACCATTTCTGCAAATATTCCTGATCCTTTTTTTGATGATCCTTTTTTCCGGCGTTTCTTTGGGGAAGGAATGCCTCAAACTCCCCAAGAATACCAACAACGGGGACAAGGTTCGGGGTTTATTATTGATAGCAGTGGAATTATTTTAACCAATTCCCATGTAATTAAAGGAGCCGATAAAGTTACCGTTATCCTCAAAGATGGTCGTCAATTTCAAGGGGAAGTTCGAGGCAGTGATGACCCCTCAGATTTAGCCGTTGTTAAAATTAATGGTAATAATTTACCCGTTGCTCCCTTGGGGAATTCCAGTGAAGTTCAAGTCGGAGATTGGGCGATCGCATTAGGAAATCCGTTAGGATTAGATAATACCGTTACCTTGGGAATTGTTAGTACCTTAAATCGTCCCAGTTCTCAAGTTGGAATTCCAGATAAACGATTAGATTTTATTCAAACCGATGCGGCAATTAATCCAGGGAATTCTGGAGGGCCATTATTAAATGATCGAGGGGAAGTAATTGGAATTAATACAGCCATTCGAGCCGATGGTCAAGGCATTGGTTTTGCCATTCCCATTGATGCTGCTAAAAGCATTCAAGCCGCGTTAGTTCGAGGGGAAAAAATTGCTCATCCCTATATTGGAATTCGCATGGCTAGTTTAACGGCTGATACTGCGAAACAACTGAATTCTGATCCGAATTCCGTAATGTTTATTCCTGAAGTGAATGGGGTATTAGTAGTACAAATTCTTCCCAATAGTCCGGCGGCAAATGCAGGTTTACGTCGAGGGGATGTGATTACTGAAATTGATGGACAAGCTATTACCAGTGCCGAGCAATTACAGCGTTTAGTTGAAAAAAGCAAAATTGGTCAACCGCTAAAAATTACTCTCCATCGCGGACAAAAAACCGAACAAATTTCCGTGCGTCCGGGTCAACTGGATGAAGAAGCATTGCGTTAATTTCGTAGGGTGGGCTATGCCCACCAAATCCATGAATTTAACCTTACCAAATTTATGAATTCAATCTTACCAAATTTATGAATGGAAGATGGGCATAGCCCATCCTACAGAAAAAAATGCACTCTTCCTGAATGAAGTTGAAGAAAGGGTGCATTTGTCAGGAGAAAACTCTAAAATAATTGATGATAATTTGAACAGTTTTACAATCTGAAGTAGCTCTATCAGAGCAGGATTTAACTCAATTGTTGTCTGACTTACCCTGAGAATTTTCTCTATTTAATAGAAGGTTTATTCTTGAGTTCGTCTATTAGAAAATCAGATACTTCTATTATAACTAATAGATTCTTTATTGAGCAGAAATATCTTTCGTCAGACAGATGTAATGGCAAAAATGGGGGCTAGGAAAAGATACCGATCAAAAAACGTATAAGAATTATGTAGAATTAGCATAAGCTGCTTTGATATGAATGGAGTTTAGTGCTACTATGAAAAAGAGTAGTGAAATCGTTCATCTTTTCGTAGTTTTTGATCCTCGAATACCAAAACAACTGCTAAAAGACGGAAGTAGGGAGTCCTCCCGAAGGAACGCGCCTGTTTTCACTGCGAGTTGAAACAGGAGGCGAAAAACCATGACTTTGAGTAAAGAACGTATGGGCGAAACTTCCGCATCGGATATTCCGACCAGTGAGAGTTTCGATTTCGATTTGTGGGCAACAAAAGTGAAACGTCAGCTGATTGCGGCGTTAAATCACCAAATGGCTCCCGAACTTTCTAAGAACGACGCTCAAACAACCCCATCCCCGTTACAGGGAATCAGAGGTTGACGAAAATAGCTAACCCCAATTCATCGGGGATTATCCTATTTTCTAACTCAATAAGATTATTTGTAGGGGCGGCGAATGAGTCGCCCTTACCTGTGTTGAAACTTGGGTTTTGTAGAAACCTGGTTTTTTAGGTCTTGTGTATCAGTCCTGAAGTTAAAAATTGTTCTACGGTTTGCCAATATTGATTCCCGCCTACCTGTCTAACATTATTATGACCTGCACCCGGAACTATTAAAAGCTGTTTAGGTTCTTTTGCTGCGGTAAATAAGGCTTCACTCATCGTCGAAGGAATTAATTCATCGTCCGTTCCATGGGTCAATAATATCGGCATTTTTAAAGCGGAAATTTTAGCCAGAGAATCAAATTTTTGAGTTAAAATCAAATTAATTGGAAACATCCAATATTTATTTTTATAATCGATCATTTCCCGAATATTAGTAAAGGAACTTTCGATAATTAATCCTGCAATTTCAGGATAATTAAAAGCTAAATTAATAGCGATCGCTCCTCCTAATGAATGACCAAAGATATAAATATTATTAGGGTTAATTTGGCGTTCATTAACTAAATAATGCCAAGCTAATTCTACATCTTCATAAACTGTTTTCTCTGACGGAAAGCGGTTTGTACTGCGTCCATAGCCCCGATATTCAACTAATAAAACCGATAACCCCATTTGGTGAAATTGTTCAGCATATCCCACATTTGCCCCGATAGTATTGCGGTTTCCATGTAAATCAATAATCACTTTTTCAGAATTGAATTTAGCAGGAACCCACCAACAATGTACCGTTTCTATTTTTCCTGAAGGGATAGGAATTTTTAACTCAATATCTTCATAAGCTAAACCCACATCATCCGGGGTGATGGAAATTAAACGAGAGGGGAAAAAAATAAATCGAGTTTGTCGGAAGAACAGGAATAGACAAGCACAAAAATAAGCGATCGCCCCAACGGCTAAAACAATTAATCCTAATTTAAACAGAATAATTAAAATAATATTTAACATCAATTTATTCCCTCACAGTTTGAATAAAACTCACCCTTTTTTAATCTTCCAAAAAGCCAGATTCAAAAGATCAAAGAAAAGTTTCTTTCCACACAACTTTATTCTTTACGGTTTAGATTAACCTATTTCCGTTTAATTTAGGGAGAATGCAGTAAGTACGGAAGAACCCGAATAATCAGGATGGGAGTAAATTTTATAATAAAAGTTGATATCCATTGCTTTACCTTCCTGCATATTTTGATAGGTTTTTTGTTGAGAATGTAGTCGAAAATAAGAGAGGGTTTCTTCAACAAAGCCGACTTTAAATTTTGCTAATATTCTCCACCATAAATCTAAATCAACTAACTGATTTAATTGGGAATCAAAACCCTCTACGATTTCAAATACTGATTTCCGCAATAACACGGTACTGGGTTCACCAATTTTATTAATGGGATGTTCCCATAAATTCGGATCAGCCAAGAGTTCTGTTCCCCATTGAATTGAGTTTAAATTCGACCAACTTTGATGTAAATTGGCAAATTCTTGATACACTGCGATCAGGTCTAAATCAATATTATCTTGATGTAAAAAAAACATTTCTCTGGGTGAAAAAACTAATCCAATATAGGGATCTTTTTCTGCTAAATTTACCATTTTTTCAATACAATTGGGCATTAAAATATCATCTTGATAGAGAAATTTAATATATTTTCCCTGAGATTGCTCAATACAAAAATTACTATTTTGAGCCAATCCTTGATGATTATGGGTTAAAATAGAAAGGGGAATTGCGGTTTGATATTGAAAAGATTGGGCGATCGCCACTGTATTATCCTGGGAATAATCATCAGAAATAATTAATTCAATTTGGGAATAGGTTTGAGATAAAATGCTAGATATTGCTTCAGCAATAAATTGTTCTCCGTTATAAGCGGGAATACAAACACTGACTAAAGGATATTCTTGAATTTTAAACCCTTTAGTTTCTAATTGAAAACTCTGATTAGTTATAAGTTCACATATCTTTTGTGAAATAGGATAAAAAATTAAATCGTTTTGAATATTTTTAAATTGAAATTCCCAATTAAAATTTTCGATATTAATTAAATCTTCTTTTAATAAAATTTCGGTTTCCCAAATTGTTTTTCTAAAAATTGCTCCAATTTCTTTAAAATCTATGGATTGATTAATAGCATCTAAACCAAACTGACTGTTACTATAAACTCCACAAAGTTCTGAATTTTCCTCTAAAATCGTGATAGCTTCCCCCAACCCTTCATGGAAAAATAGAACCGGATATTTTACCCAAAGGATATATTGACCTTGTGCTTGAGCAATGGCTTGATTAAAAATCTCTTGTCCTTGAAAGGGAGGTTCAAAGAATAAAATTCGATGACCTTGCGCTTCTAAATAATTCAATATATCTGCTAAATCAAAATCTAATAAATTGCGATCGCCTAAAATAATAATTTCATAGTTTACCTCCATATTATACTCTAAATCAGTAATCATATCTAATAAAAAATCCCTCTGTTGCCAGTAGGGAATAATCACAGATAGTTTGATTATTTCTATCTCTAAATTGTCTTGCATAACCCTTAAATGAATGTTGACAGTTACAGAGGGGGAAGTTGACGGTTGACCGTTAACAGACAACAAACAACAAACCCTTATCTTAATCTCGCAGCAGTAGAATATGGGCCTTTTTTCAAGGCTGTAGCCAAGGCATTATTATTCATTCTTAGGGCTTCATAAAAGAAAAATATTTCTCCTTGAACCCCTTTAAATCGATTGTAATCAATCGACTTTAATAAATCATCAGTCGTAATGCAATAGGAACCAATTTTAGCTAAAATCCCCGGAGAAAGTTTCGGTAACTGCCAATCTCTAAACTGAACATCTACTAATTGATCCACTAACCCTTTATAACTCCAAAAATTGCGCCGATATAATTGAGGATGAATCCAATCGACTAAATCTTGATCAATCCAAGCAATATAATCTTGTAAATATTCATCTAAACCCCATTTGTAAATACTAGGAGCCATTGAAATTAACAAACTAGGTTTAATGGCTTTGACTTCTCGATGTAAACGGGCTAAAAAATTTGTTAGGATATTGGCTCGCCATTGTACCCATTGCGGATCTTTATGATAAGCTGGGGGCTGGCGGCCAAATTCCGTCCGATAACGAGCAACAGTTTTCAGATCATAACCCCCTTCCGAGGGCATTGCAGGCATCCGGTCATCCCCTTGAATCCCATCAATATCGTATTTTCTCACCACCTCTAAAACCAAACTGAGAACGAAATCCTGCACTTCTGGATCAAAAGCATTCATCCACTCAAAGCCATTTTTAACTAATAACCCACCCGTAGAATTAACCCCTGACCATCCCGGTTTTTGAGCCAGAATTCTGCCTCCATTTTGTTGATAAGAACTCGCAAATCCAAATTCAAACCAGGGAATGACTTTCAACCCAACCCGATGAGCTTCCTCAATCACTTCTTGCAGGGGGTCACGTCCCTTAGAATAGAAATCGATTTCCACACCAAAGGTTTGAGCCATGACTTGACTGCGATACAACGTCACGCCCTTATTCCAAACCACCGGAAACACAACATTAAAACCTGTGTTCGCTAAAAACTCCATCGCTTCGGCAATGGTTTGTCGAGAAAACATGACTCGACTATCGGTATTGGTCAGCCAGACACCACGAACTTCCATAGAACCTCCTACATAACCGCACTTTATCTTAATATTGAGGCTTTTCGGGTTCCTGATTCAGCAATCAGCACTTTTAACCGGACTCAGATCCAAACTTGATCGGAAAAACCTACATTTTTCAGTCAAGTCTTCAGCTATTATGTCTAATTAAGGATCAATTATGACGGATCGAGGTGAAAACATAAGTTATCCTAGATCCTAAGCCATAAGAACCCCCTAAAACTTGTCAGGAAGGCAATTGTGCTTAGTCTGTCAGCGATTAGGAAAAATGGGTTGTTAGGGGTTGAGGATTCAAACTTTTTTATCAGAAAAATGGGTTTAAAACCCCGTGCTTCTAGGACAGCTTTATATTGGGTTGTCTATTGACATCTGAATTGTGCTACCATTTCAGGTAACAGGAAAGGTAAATAACCTGTCTAAAAACCTAGTCGCCTAACGGCAAAACCCTGAACCTTGACAACTGAATCTATAGGGTTCTACTGCACAGTTCTAGTTTCCTTCCAGCAGTGGGTAAAAGATTCGTGGGGGCTAGACAACCAGTTTTTTGAAACAAATTTGTTTCAAG
>CAITND010000022.1 GCA_903893625.1 uncultured Oscillatoriales cyanobacterium | reverse complement strand
GGCGGTGTTGTCACCCGAAGCCGTCGCTATAAACTCCCCACCCGGACTAAACGCCACCGCCATTACCCCGTCAGAATGACCCGTGAAGGTAATTAATTCCTCTCCCTGTAAATTCCACAGTTTGGCAGTCTTGTCATCCGAAGCCGTCGCCAGATACTCCCCACCCGGACTAAACCCCACCGCCGTTACCTCGTTAGAATGACCCGTGAAGGTGATTAATTCCTCTGCCTGTAAATTCCACAGTTTGGCGGTATTGTCACCCGCAGCCGTTGCTATAAACTCCCCACCCGGACTAAATGCTACCGCCGTTACCCAGTCAGAATGACCCGTGAAAGTAATTAATTCCTCTCCCTGTAAATTCCACAGTTTGGCAGTCTTGTCATCCGAAGCCGTCGCTATAAACTCCCCACCCGGACTAAACGCCACACCCCTTACCACCCTAGAATGACCCGTGAAGGTAATTAATTCCTCTCCCTGTAAATTCCATAGTTTGGCGGTCTTGTCATCGGAAGCCGTCGCCAGATACTCCCCACCCGGACTAAACGCCACCGCCGTTACCCAGTCAAAATGACCCATGAGTTGACGCCATTGGCGAATATGACTGAGGATTTCTGGTAGGGTAAAAACAGGACTCGCCGCCGGGGACTGTTTCAGTAGTTCGGGGTAATCTTGAACCAGTTCTCGCCATTCTGCTTGTAATTGTTGTAAGTCTTCCCCCGCTTGAATAGCATCCCGTAGGATTTGCGGTTGATATGTTGTGGTATTAAATACTCGTAAAGTTTGTATTCCTTTTCGTTCTAGTTGGGTTCCTTTTTGGGCAAGTTGAATAATTTTTGTCGCTTTTTCCTTGGCTTGTTTGAGTTGTTGGCGGTCATAGTCTCGACTAGCATTGAGGAAATCAATATAAACCGAACTTAAATGATTTTGCTGTTTTGCCCATTGCAATGCTTCCTCTAAATCATCCTCTATTAAAAGTTGGGTTGTATCTTGACGTTCAGAAGCCAACCAATTTTGATATTGTTGATTAAAGGGTCGTAACTCAGGCAGTTGAGATTCCAGCCATTTGAGGTTAAAAATATTCGCATAAAGGGGATTATAAACCCTTAAATCACCGTTTTCTTTAACCACTAATCCCGTTAATCTCAATTTAATTTCATCAGGACTATCTTGAGCCGAGATTTTTTTATGGGGAGCGAGTAAAATTTGCTGATACAGGTCTAAGAGTTCATTTTTGCGCTCATGATATTCTTCTAAAAGACGATGTTGAATGGTTTTAAAATGGGATTGTTCATCTAAATTTTCCCAATTTTTTAGAATATAATTTGCCACTTCTTCAACGGTACACTCCCCATTTTGCCATTGTTTAACGAATAACTGACAAAAGAATTGTGTCAGAAAGGGTTGCCCTCCTGTCCAGTTTAAAATTTCTGCTAAAATTTGTTTAGGCTGTTCAGAAATATCCTTAAATCCGACGGCTAAACGGGCGGCTTCATGTTCATCTTTAAATCCTTTTAAATGAATTTCTCTGCCAATATTAAAAGGAGTTCTGTTAGAATCTTGCATTAAATCCGAAGCCGCAGCTACTCCCAATAAACAAAAGGTTAAGCGTTTATATTTGGGGTTGAGCGATCGCTTATTATAAAATGAACGAATTAGAGCAAAAAAATTATCAGTTAAATCCCGTTCTAATTTTAAGGTGGTGTCAATTTCATCAAGAAAAATAACAATTTTATTAGAAATATGAACTAAAACGACATCTTCAATAAACTGAGAAAATCGCAGGTTATTGGAGATAGATTTCCGATGATTCCACCATTGTTCATGATCTAGATCATAAAGTTCTAAAACCCTAACTATCTGCTCAATTAGGCTAAAATACCATTGATCTTGAGTTAGATTTGTGCCAATATCGGTTAAATCAATCGGAACACATTTTACCCCTTCTGGTTTTAAACGGTTTAGAATTTGAACTTGTAAACTCGATTTCCCCATTTGTCGAGCATTCAATACATAACAAAATTCTCCAGCTTTCAAGGCGTTATACAGGTCTTTATCCGCTTGTCGTTTAATATAACTGGGATGTTCATATTCTAAACTTCCACCCGTTTGATATTCAAAATTCATCGTTTGATCCTCCATAATTTATTATTTTATATTTCAAGATTAAAGCAATATTTAATTCTGTAGGTGCGGGTTTAAAAAAATTATGAATCTCACCCTTAACTATTATAAACCTGTCTTGATCAGGTCTATTAATTTGTTCCTATTCCCTAGTTGATCCCCCCTAACCCCCCTTAAAAAGCAGGGCGTTTTCAAAGTCGGGTGTAAAAAAGAAAATAAAAGTGATCTTTTCTTGATAAAATCAAAAACAGATCACTTTTTTTGATTTTAAAAATATGTTAAATAGTATAATAGAACAAATAAAGTTAGTCAAGGATTTTCG
>CAITND010000021.1 GCA_903893625.1 uncultured Oscillatoriales cyanobacterium | reverse complement strand
AATTGCTGAATTAAATGATTTTTAGAATCAAGTTGAAAACAACCCCCTTTTCTCTAAATAAATTTAAAGTAGAGACGTTTCATGCAACGTCTCTACTTTAATTCAAGTCCTACAAATTCCTTTATTTGGAGGAAGGATAAACCTGTCGATAATAGGCTTGATATTCTTCTGATAATAACGGTTCCCACCAAGTGCGATGAGTTAAATACCAGCCGACTGTTTGACGTAACCCTTCTTCAACAGTAACTAACGGAGCCCATCCTAACTCCGTTTGAATTTTATTCGCATCAATAGCATAACGTCGATCATGTCCGGCTCTATCTTTAACAAAGGTAATTAATTGATTAGACGGTTTTACAGGTAAGTGTACCGCTAATTCATCCATAATCCGACATAATATTTTAACTAAATCAATATTCTTAACTTCATTATTTCCCCCAATATTGTACATTTCTCCAATTCTTCCATTATGAATCACCGCATCTAAGGCTCGACAATGATCTAAAACATACAACCAATCTCGCACATTTTGACCATCCCCATAAACGGGAAGCGGTTTTCCTAATAAAGCGTTAATACACATTAACGGAATCAGTTTTTCAGGATAATGATAGGGGCCGTAATTATTAGAACAATTGGTAATAATTGTCGGCATTCCATAGGTATGATAATAAGCTCTAGCTAAATGATCACTTCCGGCTTTTGAGGCAGAATAGGGACTATTAGGAGTATAAGGTGTGTGTTCGGTAAAAGCATGATCATTCGGGCCAAGACTACCATAAACTTCATCGGTAGAAACGTGCAGAAACCGATAATGTTCTGGTTTACCCTGGGCTAACCAATATTGACGAAAAGCTTCTAATAGGGTAAATGTTCCAACAACATTGGTTTGAACAAAAGCATCGGGGCTAATAATTGAACGATCAACATGAGATTCGGCGGCAAAATGGGCTATAGTGTTAATCTGTTCCTCTTGTAATAAAGCATCAATTAGAGGGCGATCGCAAATATTCCCTTGCACAAACCGAAAATTCGGGTTATGTTCTAAACTGACTATATTTTGGAGATTTCCGGCATAGGTTAAAGCATCTAAAACTACAATTCGATCATCGGGGTAAGCGCTAAACCAATGATGGACAAAGTTTGATCCAATAAACCCCGCCCCCCCCGTAATTAGAATGCAATGGGGTGAACGGTTGCTAGTGTTATCGTAACTATATTGAACTGCCAAGGTGATATCCTCCTAAGTAATAAAAATAATCCTGAAAATTCTGTTTAAACCCCTGATCTGATCAACTCTTGACCATTGTACTCGTTGCAGTGGCTAACTAAGGAAAATTGTGCCAAAAAACAGAAAGTTGATCTTTACCTAGAATGCCAGTTAACTCTATGATATTGAAGTGACTGTGAGGAGATCGGAGTGAGCGACTATAATACTATCGCATTGGCGAAAACGGGTGATCCCAAAGCGATCGCAATTTTAATCAACCAGGCGTTACAACCCAAGGGAGTGAACGCCAAAGTTACTCGTCAAGACCACCATCTCAACGTGGTTTTGGAGTCTCAGCAAGTTCCCGATGCTCAATCCTGTATTCGCGTGGTTCATAATGGTTTAATGCGGTTACAAGCCCCCTCTATTGGGTCTGTGACGATTTCTGGAGCCCGTCGAGGTCAAAAAAAATCCGGTTGGACACATACCCTGGTCTTTCAGCAGTTTGTATCTCCTCCTCAACCTGTGAAGGTCAAACCTGCAAAATCTCCCAAACCTCGCCCAAAGGCTAAAAAAAATCCAGTTTCCGTAAGGGTATCCCTTCCTAAACTTTCAATTCCCAAGCTTGAATTTTCCCTTCCTAAAGTTGTTTTCCCGAAACCTCAACTTTCTGTTTCTAAACCTTGGTTAATTGCGGGTTCTGTTAGTTTAATGGTTTTGCCGTTATCAGGATTTTTAGTTAACCAAAATCATCAACAAATTGCCAATATTTTAACAGAAATTCCTCAAAATATTGCTTTAAATTTACCCAAAATTCCCGCTTTATCCTTAGCAGTGGAACCCGTTGCTACACCAACGCCAGTTCCCACAGCAGCAACGATAAACAATCTGAATAAAGTTTCTCAGTTAGCTCTAACAACGCTGCAAAATCCGGTTAATCCAGATTTACAAATTACAATTCGGGCGGTGGGTGATATTATCCCCGGAACGAATTATCCTTATAATAAATTATCCGCGAACAAAAAAGCTTTATTTGCCGATGTGAAACCAGAATTAAAAGGAGATATTGTCTTTGGAAATTTTGAAAGTACCTTAACAAAATATCCTTCTAGTGCGAAAGCCATCGGTCGAGGATTAGTCTTTGCTTTTCGGACTCCTCCCGAATATACGGCTTTATTGAAGGATGCGGGATTTGATATTTTAAATGTTGCTAATAATCATTCTTTTGATTTTTTTGAAGCGGGTTTTAAAGATACCGTTCAGAATCTTCAGAAAGTGGGAATTAAGGCTGTGGGAGAGAAGGGGAAAATTGTTTATAATGAAGTAAAAGGGGTAAAAGTAGCGTTTATTGGGTTTAGTAATTATGAAGCTCATAACAATTTAAGTGATATTAAAGCAGGTAAAAAGTTAGTTCAACAAGCCCAAAAAAATGCTGATTTTGTGGTAATTTCGTTTCATGGTGGAGCGGAAGGAACGGGAGCATTAAATGTTAAAAATAGAACGGAATATTTCTATGGAGAAAATCGGGGAAATTTAGTTTTATTTACTCACAGTATGATTGATGCGGGGGCTGATTTAGTCTTGGGACATGGCCCCCACGTTACTAGGGCGTTAGAATTGTATAAGGGGAAATTAATTGCTTATTCGTTAGGGAATTTTATGGGATATCGAACTTTATCAACGGATGGGGAGTTAGGATATTCGTTAATTTTAGAAGCAAAAGTTAATCCTCAAGGAGATTTTATAAGCGGAAAAATTATTCCTGTTCAATTAGATTCTCAAGGGGTTCCTAATTTAGATAATCGTTCTAAAAGTATTAAGTTAATTCGCAATCTCATTCAACAAGATTTCCCCAAAACTCCTTTGAAAATTGATAATGATGGCAAAATACTGATTACTGATTACTGATTACTGATTACTGATTACTGATTACTGCTATACTATGTAACGAATTGTAAAAAATCCTTCCTTTTTGTCATTCATTATGATCTCTGAACCCCTTGTCGTTTCTCCGATTTATATTGTTGTTGTGACTTCAACGGTTTTAGCCGTGTTGTGGGGAATCATTTTTAAAGATATGTTGGAATATCAGGTTGAAGTTTGGAATAATAGTCCTCAACGGTCAACTTCGATTACTTATAAAACCCCCAATTTAATTATTGCTTATTTGGGGATGATCCTATTTGTTACATTGTCTGTCAGTTCCAGTTTGGCGGTGTTTTTTCCTGTCTATTGGATTGCTGGATTGATGGGGTTAATCGTTGTGATTCCGACGGCTTTATTGATTTGGGTACAATTAGGTTCAATGTTGAATTTATTGGCTATAAAAGGCTATGAATCTATTGATATTGATACCCTATTTGTTGATAAATCTGCTGATAAAATCCCGAATCCAACCGTTAGTAAAAGCAAAAGTTAATTAATTTCTTGTCATTGTTGTTGAGAATGGGTTGAAGCCCTGAAGGGCTTACTACAGGTTTGGACTTGACAAAATCAATACTGATCAGCGATAATAGGAGATTGTGTCTAAACCTTGCTCGGAACAGGTGCAGACAAGACATGGCAAAGGCTCAAAACGGGAGAAAGTTGATCAATTCTTGATGGGTTGAAAACACTTTGAACATTTGGGCTACCTGTACGGCAACCTTAATCCAAAATTACATGACTTACGCAATTATTGAAACAGGCGGTAAACAAATCAAAGTAGAACCCGGTCGTTTCTACGATATTGAACTGTTACCCCTCGAAGAAAATGAACAAGTTACCATTGACAAAGTTCTGTTAGTCAATCATGACGGGGACGTTCAAATTGGTCAGCCTTTAGTAAATGGAGCGACCGTTGAAGGTACGGTGATGCGCCATCTGCGGGGACGCAAAATCATCGTTTATAAAATGCGTCCGAAAAAGAAAACCCGCAAAAAACAAGGTCATCGTCAAGAAATTACTCGTTTGATGATTGACTCGATTAGTCTGAATGGGTCTGTCGTGGCTAAACGGGAAGAAAAACCCGCAGAAACCGGGCCAACAACCGAAGGCTAACACTACATTACGTCAGACGATTTAATAATACTAATCATTTCATTGGGAGGATACAATGGCTCATAAGAAAGGGACGGGTAGCACTCGTAACGGTCGTGACTCTAATTCCCAGCGCTTGGGTGTCAAGCGTTTTGGCGGTCAAGTTGTTCGCGCTGGAAATATTTTAGTTCGTCAACGGGGTTGTAAATTCCACCCTGGTAATAACGTCGGTATCGGTAGCGATGATACTTTATTCGCTAAAGTTGATGGGGTGGTTTGCTTTGAACGCAAAGGTAAAACTCGTCAAAAAATTAGCGTTTATCCCGTCGTTGAAGCTGAACCTGTAGCTGTTGAAGCTTAATTCAATTTTAGTTCATTATTACGCAGCTAAAACGGGTTATCTTAGCCCGTTTTTTGTTGCAAAAGTAACAGAATTATTGAGTAAATTCTGCGCCTGTTATCAATCTGATTCAAATGTCATTAAACGCTCATATTTAGTCGCAAACGCTTGATTATTTTTTTCCCTTATTATAGAATTTACTTGATCAAAAAATCTCTAACTTCATCCAGTCACTATCTGGAAAAGAGAGGTTTTTTTGATTGGGTTTGAACTCGCTACACAATCGATATCTGATATAACGATTATCAGCCGTTATCGCAGTCGCCAAGGCAGTTAGGACATAGACTGATGCTAAAACCTAAACCTTACACCCCTCTTTTCCTGCCTGTTCCCTGTTGCCTCCCCCCCAAGCCCCCCGTGCACGGGGGGTTTGGCAGGGCGTTTTCAAAGTCGGGTGTAAAAAAGAAAATAAAAGTGATCTTTTCTTGATAAACTCAAAAACAGATCACTTTTTTTGATT
>CAITND010000020.1 GCA_903893625.1 uncultured Oscillatoriales cyanobacterium | reverse complement strand
CTCCCCTGCCTCCCCTGCCTCCCCTGCCTCCCCTGCCTCCCCTGCCTCCCCTGCCTCCCCTGCCTCCCCTGCCTCCCCTGCTTCCCCTGCCTCCCCTGCCTCCCCTGCTTCCCCTTGCTGTTTCAGCATCAGCAATGGTATAACACCGAAGAACCCCCTCCTGTCCTCTTTCCCTATTCATGGGGTTAAAATCTTAGTTTGCTTCAAGCTGTTTGGGTTAATTGTGATGAGTGAAAACCAAGAACAACAAAGTCAAAGCCAATCCTCTAATGCCACTGCATCAGGGAATCCTCCCCAAATTCCCATTCGTTCCCTAGTTAGGAAAAGTCGCGCTGAGTGGCTAAAGGAACTTTGCACGAGTTTGGAAACAGGTAATACACAACAACAGACTCCCGATGAAACTCCTAATTCCTCTGGGTTGCCAAAAACAGCCAGTCAAATCGTTCTTTATCAACAGCCTCCAGCGTCATCTTCTCCTCAACCCGAAAAACGCAAACGCTTTGTTTTGCCAAAAACGATTCCGGCTAGTTTAATTCCTCTGGTACTCTCGTTACTAATTTTAGTTCCAGGTGGCATTGGTGTTTTAGCAGTGGGTCTATTGTTCCGCTTGCCCGCTTTACCCAATTGTCCTAAAATTTTCTGGCCAGTGGCGTCTGCTTCCCTACGGTTATATTGTGCAGAATCCGCCGCGAATAAACAAACCGTTGAAGATTTATTAGTAGCAATTGATTTAGTTAATAGTTTACCCAAAGATCATCCCCTACGCCCTGAAATTAATCGTCAAATTGAACGCTGGTCAATGGATATTTTGAATTTGGCGGAGGAGATGTTCCAAGCTGGACAACTTCCAGAAGCCATTGCTGCGGCTGAAAAAACCCCAGAACATACCCCGGCTGCTGCCCAAGTTTCTAAACGGATTGATCAATGGAACTCAATTTGGGAAGAAGCGGAAGAAGTCTATCAGAAAACCGAGGATTTAATGCGGAAAGAAAGTCTAAATTTAGCGTTTAAACAAGCCACATTATTATTGAATTTAGGGAATAATTATTGGGCAACAACCAAATATCAAGAACTGACGGATTTTATTGCAATTGCCCGTGAAGATAGCCAAAAATTAGCCAAAGCCAGAAGTTTAATTGAACAGGGCAGTTTAGATAATTTGGTGGCGGCAACAAAGTTAATTGATCAACTTTCTACAGACAGTTATTTAAAGGATGCCGGACAAAAAGAAATTGCTAGTATCAGCAATAAAATTATGGTGTTGGCGGAAGAAACCCTGAAAAATGGAAATTGGCAAGAAGCGATTAATATTGCCAATAAAATCCCCAGTAGCGCCAATGTCCAAGAAAAGGTCAAAGATTTTGTAATCATCGCCCAAGCCCATGCTCCGGCTTTATTAGATACCGTTGCGGGCTTAAAAGATGCGATCGCCCAAGCCCAAAAAATCGGTCGAGATCGCCCCCTCTATCAAAAAGCCCAGGAATATATTCGCAATTGGCAAGGATCAATTGACGATGTTGCTACCTTAGAACGGGCGCGACAATTGGCTCAACCCGGCGGCCTCAACGATCTCAAAGCCGCCATCGCCCAAGTCCAAACCATTCCCGTTTCAAACCCTCGCGGACAGGAAGCGAAAACACAACAGGTGAGTTGGACACGCCGCATTGAGGAAATTGAAGATAAACCGTTATTAGACATGGCAGAACAATTGGCCAGTTTTGGTGATCCAGATTCCCTCAAACAAGCGATCACCCAAGCCCAAAAAATCGGTCGCGGACGCACCTTATATGAAAATGCTCAAAATCACATTGCTGAATGGACAGATCGCAGTCAACGATTAGAATATCAACCCATCTTAGATCGGGCAGAACAATTAGCATCCGAAGGCAATTATGCCGAGGCGATCGCCCAAGCGCAACAAATTAACTCCAGTGTTGTGTTATATAACACCGCTAACAGCAAGATTCGCCAATGGAAAACCCAACTGCGCGATCTCGAAAATCTCCAAAACTCAGAAACTCTAGCGGCACCGAAAACCCCAGATTCCTACGCTGCGGCGATTAAAATGGCGAATCAAGTCTCTAATTCCAGTAGCTTAAGGTCTCGCGTCGATCAACTGATTGATCAATGGAGTCAAAATTTATTGCAATTGGGTTTAGATCAATCCACCTATGATATTCCTGGGGCGATTGGCATCTTAAAGAAAATTCCCTCCCGAAGTAGTGCTTATTCCCAAGCTCAAGCTCAAATTCAAGATTGGCAACAATGGTTAAATCCTCCCCCACCGCAACCGGAATCTCAACCCCCCGTTGAAACCTACGAACCTCCAGTTGAAGAGGTACAACCCCCCGTTGAAGAGTATCAGCTTCCTCCAGAACCCGCCACACCTCCCCCGGAAGCACCGGAGGAACCTCCTGTTGAGTTAAATAAACCGATTACAACCCCAAATACAAATATCTAAGTTAGTGAGGAAATAGGGAGTCTAAACTTCCTCCAGAAAGCAGGGGAGTTATGATTTAGATTACCCGAATCATAACGGACTTCATTCTTAATTATTGTCCTGTACTTTTAACATTTGTAAGTTGTATAAACTGGCATATAAACCATTGTGCTGGAGTAATTCCTCATGACTACCCGACTCAATCAGTTGACCCCGTTTTAACACTAAAATTCTATCTACATTTCTAATCGTTGAAAGACGGTGAGCAATAATAATCGCAGTACGTCCTTGTAACATACGTTCTAAGGCGTCTTGAATTAACGCTTCTGTTCCCACATCTAAATTGGCAGTGGCTTCATCTAAAACTAAAATCTGGGGGTTACGAATGGCGGCTCTCGCAAAGGCTAATAGTTGTTTTTGACCACTGGATAAATTGGTTCCGCGTTCTCGTAATTCTGTATCATAGCCTTGGGGTAACTGTTCAATAAATTGAGCAACATTGGTTTTTTCCGCCGCTTGTTGAATTTGTTCAAAACTGTAGGATTCTCCCAGAGTAATATTACTTTTCACATCTCCGGCGAACAAAAATCCATCTTGTAAAATTACCCCAATATGGCGTCGAAGTTCCACTTGACGTAACTCTCGAATATCAATCCCATCGACTAATATTCGTCCTTTACTGGGTTCATATAATCGACACAATAACCGAATAATTGAACTTTTTCCGGCTCCCGTTGGCCCGACTAAGGCAACTTTTTCCCCTGGACGAATCGTTAAATTTAGATTTTTGATCACATATTCATCATCTTTATAGGCAAACCAAACATTTTCAAAGCGAATTTCTCCCGTTTGTACCCAGTTTTGAGCACCCGGATCTAAAGTGGAAAGATTAGCCGTAATTTGATCCAGATCCCGAATTTCTATCGGTTCATTGAGAATATTATTAATCCGTTCAACAGCCGTAAATCCGGCTTGAATGGCGGTAAATTTTTCGGCAAATTGTCGCAGGGGATCAAACAACCGTTGGGCGTATAAAATAAAGGCGGATAAGGTGCCAAAACTTAATTGACTTTCAACGACTTGCTTACCCCCAAACCACAGAACAACGGCGATCGCAATTAAGGCAATCCATTCTAAGGTTGCTGATACCGCCGAATCATAAAAAATAGTTTGATCAACGGCTTTAATATACTGAAGATTGGTGGCACGAAATAATTCAGCATTAAACCGTTCTCTGCGGAATAACTGCACAACACCAATCCCGACCATATTTTCTTGGAGTTGGGAATTAAGATCAGATAACTCATCTCTGGACTTATAATTAGCTTGGCGATATTGTTGTTGAAAATAAATGATCAGGGCTGTGACGGGAACCATCATCAACACTAAAATTAAAGCTAATTTCCATTGCAGCGTAAACATTAAAATAGCAATTACTAAAATGGAAAATAAATCACTGATAATCCCAATCGCACCCGTAGAAAATACATCTCCCAAGGCATCGACATCACTGGTTAAACGAGTAATTAATCGACCAACGGGAGTGCGGTCAAAAAATCTAACCGCCAGAGATGTGACATGATCAAATAAATCATTGCGAATATCAGTGGTTATTTGTTGACCGACTTTCTGTACCCAATACCCTTGAATGGATTGTAATAAAAATCGGACTAAAATTGTCAGCAAAAGGACACCAGCTAGAACATTCAACCCATCCGATAAAGACATTTTTTGTAGGAAGGGATAGGTTGTGGGTTCTTGACGAATTAAAGAAATCGCTTGTCCAATTAAAATCGGTTGCACCGCACCAGAGAGCGATAGAGGAATTAATAAAATCAAGCTGAGAATTAATAAATGCTGATGTCGTTTCGCATACTCAGCAACCCGCATTAGTAACAGCCAGTCTGTTTCACGCGAATTCTGTTTTTGAGGTGTATTATTAGGGGAAAATAGGGTAGTCATTCCAACTCGAATTAGGGCGTGATTGTCAGTTTCTAAGAGTTTAACACGCTTGATGGTAGAAGTTGGACAGCGATGATCTACAGCAGTCTCTTCTGTATCCAGGGAGTTCAAGGGGGTTCAAGCGCTACCCCAAAGCCTCAATATTACCTTTGAGCAAATGCTCAAGGAAAATTCTTCGGAAATCACGACTAAACCCCCATCAACATTGGAATGTTAAATCGAAAAAATTTACAATTTAACCGTTAATTCTGCTCGAATTTGAGTAATTAAATCCTTCAGTCCGTCTGTATTTAAACGATAACTTAAGGGATGAGCAATTAAGTGGGCTGTACTTTCAAACAAAACCTGAATTTCTGTTAATCCATTTTGTTGTAACGTTTTACCCGTAGAGACTAAATCCACAATCGCTTCAGACATTCCTGTAATTGGCCCTAATTCGACGGAACCATATAACGGTATAATTTCAACAGGTAAATCCAAACTCTCAAAATACTCGTTAGCACAGTGGACAAATTTAGACGCTACCCGACTATGGGGTGGCAATTCTACTGGACGCTGATAGGGACTTGA
This sequence comes from uncultured Oscillatoriales cyanobacterium, assembly GCA_903893625.1. GTDB lineage: Bacteria > Cyanobacteriota > Cyanobacteriia > Cyanobacteriales > Microcoleaceae > Planktothrix. The sequence goes on along the minus strand of CAITND010000020.1, from coordinate 3,544 downwards.
TTGTTTAACAGCCACCGACATCCGGCACTTGCCAAATTTGAGATCCACCAGAGAAGCCACTTGAGGCTTTTTCTCCCGCAGGACATCATAACCCACAATCCCCAACTGCGCTTGACCATATTCGACATAAACAGGGACATCTTGCGCCCGGACTAGCAACCCCTTGGCGGTTTGGGTGGGATCATGAATTTGAAGTTGTCGATTGGCTGGATCTAAAAAAGCACTAAAATCAAGTCCAACGGCTTGTAGAAGTCGAATGCTGTCTATTAATAAAGCGCCTTTAGGCAGTGCTACGGTAATCATAAAGATGAGAAATGAGACAATTTAGGATTTATCAACACAGTTCGCCGAGAATTCGGTATCTGATGAAACTGCAATTATTACCCTAACTTTTATTTACCAGATTATGGGACAATTAACTCTGGTGATCGGCAATAAAAATTATTCGTCTTGGTCGCTGCGTCCTTGGTTAGTTCTGAAACAAGTAGGACTTAATTTTAAGGAAATTTTGATTGATTTAGGCACTCCCAACACTCACAAAGAAATCAGACGTTATTCTCCATCGGGGAAAGTTCCGGTGTTATTAGATGGAGATTTAACGGTTTGGGAATCCTTAGCCATTTGTGAATATATTGCCGAAAATTTTATTAGAGATTTATGGCCTCAAGACCCAGAACCCAGGGCTTATGCTCGTTCTGTGAGTCAGGAAATGCACGCCGGATTTGTGAATTTACGCCAACAAATGCCGATGAATTGTCGGACTCGTTACCCCAGAGAAGGCATGAAACCCGGTGTACAAGCTGATATTGATCGAATTACGTCAATTTGGCGAGAATGTCGTCAACAATATGGGTCTGGTGGTGAATTTTTATTCGGAAATTTTACCATTGCCGATGCTATGTTTGCCCCAGTTATTTCTCGGTTTATTAGCTATGATGTCAAGTTAGGATTAATTGAACAGGACTATGCTAAAGCTATTTGGTCACTTCCGGCAATGCAGCAATGGATTGATGCGGCTCACCTAGAACCGGAAATGATGTACTTTTAATGGGTTTTAGTTTAGGCTTTAATCCCTAGAAGCAGGATATTTGATCCGAGTTTAAAATCTATAGACATCTGATAGTATTTGGGTGTAGAATGGAGGAGGATATTCTAGTCCTGACTGGTTAGGGAAATTAATTGATGGCAAACCCATGAGCGTGGTGTGGGTTGATGCGTAGCTTCTGTCGTAGTCCCTACTCGTTGGGGAAATGAGTCGATTGAACACGACTGAAGGAGATTTTTGTCATGACCACCGAACGTGAGTATCAAGAGTGGCGCGAGCGTCGGAATCGGAAGCGAACCCCACACTTGCCGGTAACGACCTTGAGTTCGGAGACGGTTTGGAAAGTTTTGGGATTAATTGCCCTCGTGTCTTTAGTATTGGTTCTCCATCATCACTCCATCAGAGAAGATTCACCGGAGCAACAATCACCTGCTCACCCATTGTTAGAGAAATTAAGGGATGGGAAATAAATTTAATTCCGTTTTTTGTAAATCAATGAAAACAATCATTTCATGAGAATTTTATTGGTTGATGATGAAATCGAATTAACAGAACCTTTGAGTCGGGTATTAACCCGTGAAGGATATACGGTTGATATTGCAACGGATGGGGATTTTGGCTGTGAATTAGCCCGTCAAAATCATTATGATTTATTAATTTTAGATTGGATGTTACCTCAAAAATCGGGTTTAGAAATTTGTCAAGAATTGCGATCGCAATCTGACCAAACCCCGATACTATTTTTAACCGCAAAAGATACCCTAGATGATCGAGTTCAAGGGTTAGATGCGGGGGCTGATGACTATTTAATGAAACCCTTTGAATTACGCGAATTATTAGCAAGAGTTCGCGCCTTATTGCGTCGTTATCAAGCTATAGAATCCACCGTTACCAATTCTAACCGTTTGCAAGTGGCAGACTTAGAATTAGATCCCGAAAATCAACTCGCCTATCGAGGGGGACGAATGATTGATTTATCCGAAAAAGAAAGCCAACTTTTAGCTTATTTAATGCGCTATCCTGGCCAACTATTAACCCATCATCAAATTCATCAACATCTTTGGGGAGATGGCGAACAACCCAGCAGCAATGTATTAGCAGCACAAATTCGCCTCTTAAGAAGAAAAATTGAAATAACCGGAGAAACCCCCTTGATTCATACGGTTTACGGCAAAGGATATCGTTTCGGAGAATAGTTAAGAGGGAAGCAGGGGGAGAAGAGGAGCAGGGGGAGAAGAGGAGCAGGGGGAGCAGGGGAAGTGTGGGAAGTAGGGGCGAGGTCTCCTCGCCCGTCAACAGTCAACAGTCAACAGTCAACAGTCAACGAATATTTAAGGTTTTATTCCTCCAAATAATGCGATTTCAAACAATTTCATAAAACAATCAACATTTTGATAACCAATCTCGCGTAACCAATCACACTGTAACTCAACGGGAGCTAAAATATTTGCGATTTTGTCTGCCCGATTATAATATTTTTGATCCAATTCTTCCCGTGATAAATTATTTCCTAATTTTTTATGATAAGTATAAAGAGAATCAACAAATAACTCATCAAATAACTGTTCACCCCAAGGAGTTGCTGAGGCAGTATGCTCTAAATTTAGGAAAATTCCTCCCGGTTTCAGTAAATCAAAAATTTCCTGATATAGCTCTTTTTTCCGTTCATCGGGTTGATGATGAATCGAAAACCCTGAGACAATCACATTAAAAGGTGCGTCATTTTTCAAAGTCTGAATCCAATCTTTTAGACTAAAATCTTGTAAAATAAAAGAGATTTTACCAGAAGATTGATCAACGCTCTCCTGAGCCACTTTGATCATTGTTTCTGAAATATCTAAAAACACCCCCCTAGCATCAGGATGTTGATTTAAAATAGAACGTCCTAAAATTCCATCTCCACAACCCAAATCTAAAAAATTATCCAGATTCGGTTGAGCTTTTTTAATAATTCTTAACAGAATATCAATTTGTTCTACTGCTAAGGGAATTGCCCCCCGCACACCCTCTAAAAACGCTTTAGAAAGTTTAGCAGTTTTCCAGACAGTATAGGTTTGAGACATGATTGAATTATCCTAATTTTAAGTTATTGAATTTCTTCTTGGGTAAACCACCAAGACACAAAGGCATAAAGAAAATTTTTGTGTCTCCCTGTCTTCGGGGTTCAAACTCTCCTAAATTTACAAGAAAAGTCTGGAAGATTGAAAACTCAGTGGCTTTAGCCCTGAGATGAAAAGCGACTCAGGGGAATTTATTCCCCGTGAATATTCTCATGATTTATGTTAACATAGTATTAGGTCGAAAACAGGAGATTTCTATGATAGTTCTGGAATACAAGTGCAAAGGCAAACCCAATCAATACAACGCGATTGATGAAGCAATTCGCACCACCCAATTTATTCGAAATAAAGCGATTCGATATTGGATGGACAATTCAAGAGAATCAAAAATTGATAAATTTGCACTAAACAAATATTCCACAACTCTTAGAAATCAATT
>CAITND010000019.1 GCA_903893625.1 uncultured Oscillatoriales cyanobacterium | reverse complement strand
CTTAAAGATCAAGTTCGTTCTGTAATTGAAGGCTTCTCTCCAGAAATTATAGCATCTTTGACTGGATGGGATTACATTTTAGAAGCCCTAGCTACTGTTGCATAACTTTTTAGAAATGGTATTACACTGATTACTGATTACTGATTACTGATTACTGATTAAAGTTATTCGTCCTCGTCCTCGTCGTCCTCGTCGTCTTCGTATTCATCATCGATTAACTCATCATCGAGAATCGCGGACAACAAGGGGTCATCTTCGCTGTCTTCAAATAAAGCCTTGGTGGTTTTGCCAAAACTAGGCGTGACTGATTTGGGTTCAGCAGGGGGTACTTCCCGTTCAAAAGTGCTATAGACACGGGCGGTTTTATCATCCAGCACCACATCTCGCAGTTCGTCTTCGTCCTCCTCATCCAAATATAAAGTCGCGTTGTCAAAACCATAGTCAGCATTACCGGAGTCCTCATAAGCATTGAACCCCGTCCCGGCCGGAATTAGACGTCCGATAATCACGTTCTCTTTCAGACCGCGTAACCAGTCGGATTTGCCTTCAATAGCAGCTTCGGTCAATACCCGTGTGGTTTCTTGGAAACTCGCCGCTGAAATAAAGCTATCGGTATTTAAGGACGCTTTGGTAATCCCCAATAACACAGGAGTATATTTGGCAGGCGCACTTCCAGTAATCGACATGGCATCATTCACCTGTTCCACCTGGCGTAATTCCACCAGTTCTCCGGGCAACATCGTCGTATCGCCTCCGTCGTCAATCCGAACCTTCGAGGTCATCTGACGGACAATCACTTCAATATGTTTATCAGAAATATCAATCCCCTGGGACTGATACACCGACTGCACCTCATTCACCAAGAAAGCCTGACACTGGCGGAAACTACTGAGTGCCGCATCATACATTCCTTCCCCCTGTTCCAGATAATAGTCATAGAACACTTCCAGAATCTCATGGGGATTACTGGGGCCATCGGTTAAGGGTTGTCCGGCTTCTACTTTTTGGGTATCGGACACTAAGGGTGTTTGACCGGAAGTCAGGGGATAATCCATCACCGTCCCATCGGCTTCCACCACCCGCAGTTCTGCGACTTCCTCATCCATTGTCACCTGGGCAGTTCCCGGATGTCGGGCTAAAATACAGGCTTCCTTGGGTTTGCGGGCTTCTAATAATTCTTCAATTCGAGGCAACCCTTGAATAATATCCCCGGTTTTCGCCCGTTCAAACACCAGTAACACCAAGTTATCCCCCCGTTGTACCAAGTCTCCATCTTTAACGTGGAGAATTGCACCCGGAGACACCCGGTAAGGACGACCTCGACGCATTGTAATCTGATTTCCAGTCACCGGGGTAGTTCCTGCACCGACGATTTTGTCACCTAGCGCAATCACTTGACCCGACTCCGGCAAAATCATCCCTGGAGCGATTTCAGCCCCTTCTACCAACAGTTGACCCAGTTTGACATCAGGTTTCACACCCTCCGGGAAATCAATCGTCGTTTGGTCAATATCCCGCACCACCAAACAACGGCGCAGAATTTCTGAGCCAGACCGAATCCCCTGAATAATCCCATCTTCCTTACAGAGAATCTCTGTCCGTGTGACAACGGCGCCTTTTTCAATTTCCAGTCCGTCGCGAACCAGTAACCGCGTCCGGGTACTTCCTTGGGTGGCATCGGCCGTTACGTCTCGACGAATGACCAAAGACTCCAAAATCACTAACTGTAACTTCATGACATCGGGGTCATTCTCATCGGGAAGTAACTCAATATCAGCAGCTAACTGCGGGGCTTCGGTACCAATACTAATCACTAACTGGGTTCGCAGCAGTTCCACACCTTCGACAGACCGCACCCGTTCCCCATCTTTGTAGGTTAAGCGTTGTACCGCTCGCAGGACGATGGATTCATTCAGAGATTCCTGAGAGGGTACGGTGGGGTTTTCGGGAACGCTAAACTCCACAACGGGACGCAACAGCAAGGCAGGGCCTTCAGGCGTTTCCACATATTCGACATAATGCAAGTCTGGAGAGATAATCCCTGGAATCACCTCTTGACCGGGATTGACAATCTGGCCATCAATCGCCATCACCATTTCGGGGTCATCGACTAAATGCAGTTCCCCCGGTTTAATCACAATTTCCCGGAGAATATCATTTTTCTGAGTTACTTCTATAACCCCATTGGTTTGACAGAAGATATCCTTAACCACTTCCATTCCGGCTTCCACATACTGTCCATCCTCAGTTAACAGTAAGGAAATATCCTTATTCACCTCATGGCATTCTTCAGGAATCCACAATAGAGTCCCCCCCTGGGTGACTTCATAACCCTGTTTCCCCTTACCCCGTTTGGCGACTTCCACCCCGGCGTATTTGATAATTCCCCCGGTTTTTGTCCGGTAGCTATCATCCATCAGTTCCGCAATCACATCATGGTTTTCCACTTTGGAACCGGGACTAACTTTCAGCAGGAAGCGGTGGCTACTATTGGTTTCAATAATGTATTGTTCCCGTCCCTGCATCTGTACCAAGCGGACTAAGGCTTCATCCAACAGCACCGAAGCGGTAATAATCTCAATTTCACGCGGTAACTCATCGGGGGCAAACTGTTCCCGAATTCGGACTAATCCCCCATGTTCGGAGACTAACTTGGTTTGGGCGAGAACGCTTCCGGGTTGCACCGGATCGCCATTTTTGACCGCCGGTTCCGCCCCAGGAGGTAAGTTATAAACTTCTCCTCCCAATACCCAAATTAATCCTCCCCGTTGGGCGATACGGGTCATATTTCCTTGACGGTCGGTTTTTTCTTCGGGTACCACATCAGCGAATTTGACTTCCCCGGCTAAGTCCGTTGCGACGTCTTTGGTGGCTTTTTCCGTCGTCTTCCGGGCTGTCCGACCCCCGGCGGCAACTTCTGCTAAGATTTGGTTAGGTTCTACCCGTTGTCCATCCTGCACAACAATGGTTGTCCCTTGGGATAGGCTGTGTTTTTCCTGTTTCTTGTCCCCATTGTCCACAATAATATGGCCATTACTTTCCACGATGAAAGCATCATCCCCGTGACGGGTGCGGAAAGGACGGGTGCGTAAGGTTTTCGGGAATTTAACCACCCCTTTCCCATGGGAGCGAATCACCTCGGCAGCCTCGGCGGTAAATACCCCCCCGGTGTGGAATGTCCGCATGGTTAACTGGGTTCCGGGTTCGCCGATACTCTGGGCGGCAATAATTCCAATCGCTTCCCCCAAGTCAACGTTATGACCATGTGCTAAACTCCAGCCATAGCAATGTTGACAGACAGAACGGTTGGCTTCGCAGGTGAGGGGCGATCGCAAAAATACGCTCTGAACCCCAGCTTGCTGAATTGCGATGGCTAACTCGTCACTAACGGACTGATTTTTAACCGCCTGTTCCCCTTGATATTCAACAATTTCTCCGGTTTCGGGATGGCGGACATCTTCCCCCAATACCCGACCCATTAACCGATCTTTGAGAGGAATCAACACCCGGTCGCCATCGGTCATACTGCGAATCCGAATTCCCCGTGTTGTCCCGCAGTCAATTTCCCGCAGAATCACATCCTGGGAAACGTCTACTAAACGGCGGGTTAAATATCCAGAGTCAGCCGTCCGTAAGGCGGTATCTACCAGACCTTTCCGCGCCCCATAAGAGGAAATAATATATTCAGTAACAGTCAACCCTTCACGGAAGTTAGTTTTAATCGGTAAGTCAATAATTTCCCCTTGGGGGTCAGCCATCAACCCCCGCATTCCCACCAACTGACGGACTTGGGAAATATTCCCCCGTGCGCCGGAGAAAGCCATCATATAAACGGAGTTTAACGGGTTACTGGCTTTGAAGTTTTCCACTACATGATCTTTCAAAGTTTCGGAAGTCCCATTCCAAGTATCAATTACCTTTTGGAAGCGTTCAACTTCGGTAATTTCCCCTTTCATATAACGGCGTTCGGTGTTACGAATTTCTTCTTCTGCTTCTTCTAATAAATCTTTTTTGGAAGGGGGAATCTGTAAATCATCAACACTAATAGAAACCCCAGCTTTTGTGGCATAAGTAAATCCCAATTCCTTTAATTCATCGGCAATTTGGGCGGTGCGAGCCGTGCCATAATTCATAAAAGCCCAGGACATGATTTTTTTTAATTGTCCTTTATCAATAACTTGATTCCGAAAGATTTTTTTGTTAGCCATGATCAGTTATCAGTTATCAGTTATCAGTTATCAGTTATCAGTGCAAGAGTAACCAGTCTTTTTAGTAATCAGTTATCAGTTATCAGTAGAAGAATTGAATAGTAGATAGTCTGTTGAACTATTAACTCTTACACTGATTACTGATTACTGATTACTGATTACTGATTAAGGGTGTCTTGAACGGTTTTATTGAAAATGACGCGGCCGGGAGTGGTGCGAACATACTGAGTTATAATATTGCCATCGGGATCTTCTCGAACTCGACGCAGTAGCTTACCTGTTTTTTTGCCGACATAAGTTTTAGTGATGAATCCATTGATAGAATCTTGCTGTTCAACACCTATCTGTTCTACTTCATCAGATATAATCTCCCCATCAAATCGCACCATAACATAAGAATGTAAACCCAAAGCGCCCTGTTTATAGGCTAGGATTACATCTTCTAAATCAGGAAAATAGCGGTGGCTTTGATCTTCTAATTTGGGGTTTTCTGCTGTTAAATAGTAACATCCCAAGACCATATCCTGACTAGGAGTAACAATCGGTCTACCTGTTGCTGGAGACAGAATATTATTGCAGGCTAACATTAACAATCGAGCTTCCGCTTGGGATTCAATGGATAGGGGAACGTGAACAGCCATTTGATCACCGTCGAAGTCAGCGTTAAACGCAGGACAGACTAACGGATGCAACTGAATTGCCCGACCATCAACTAATATTGGTTCAAAGGCTTGAATCCCTAATCGGTGCAATGTCGGGGCGCGGTTTAACATCACTGGATGTCCTGAAATCACTTCTTCTAAAACATCCCAAACACTGACATCATTGCGTTGAATTAGCTTTTTCGCCGCCTTAATATTATTCACTAATCCTTGACGAATTAAGCGATTAATTACAAAGGGTTGGAACAATTCAATCGCCATTTCACGGGGTAAACCGCATTGGTGCATTTTTAGTTTCGGCCCCACCACAATAACAGAACGACCGGAATAATCGACCCGTTTTCCTAATAAGTTTTGGCGGAATCGTCCTTGTTTCCCTTCAATAATATCCGACAAGGATTTTAACGGCCGATTATTAGCCCCGACAACGGTTCGACCCCGGCGACCATTATCAATTAAGGCATCAACAGCCTCTTGTAACATCCGTTTTTCATTACGGATAATAATTTCAGGAGCCAAGATTTCTTGTAATCGTGCTAATCGATTATTCCGGTTAATCACCCGACGATATAAATCGTTTAAATCCGAGGTCGCAAACCGTCCCCCATCCAACTGCACCATCGGCCGTAAATCAGGAGGAATGACAGGAATCACGTTCAAAACCATCCATTCTGGTTTAGAACCTGTTGCCACAAAGTTATCAATCACCCGCAACCGTTTAATGAATTTGGCGCGTTTTTGTCCCTTAGCAACGGCGATTTCTTCCCGCAATCTTTCCGCTTCTTCTTCTAAGGGAATATCCTCTAATAAACGGGAGATAGCTTCAGCACCAATTCCGACTTCAATCCCGCTTAAAGTCGATTCCTCACTATAAATTTGGTCTTCAATTTCTAACCAAGTATCTTCTGTTAATAACTGTTTATAGGACAAGCTATCATGGTTCCCTGGACTTAACACCACATAAGCGTTAAAATAAACCACTTGCTCCACATCGCGTAATGGCATATCTAATAAAATAGCCATATAACTAGGAATCCCTTTGAGATACCAAACATGGGTGACAGGGGCTGCTAATTTGATATAACCCATGCGATGACGACGGACACGGGATTCTGTTACTTCTACGCCGCAACGTTCACAAACAATTCCACGATGTCTGACCCGTTTATATTTCCCACAATGACATTCCCAATCCTTTGCAGGGCCAAAAATTCGTTCACAAAATAACCCATCCATCTCCGGTTTCAACGTCCGATAATTGATGGTTTCGGGTTTTGTGACTTCTCCCACTACTTGACCATTCGGCAGCGTTCTTTCTCCCCACTGACGGATGCGTTCTGGAGACGCTATTCCAATTTTAACGTAATCAAACCGTTGTTCAAGTTTAGCCATAATTCAGTTATCAGTTATCAGTTATCAGTTATCAGTGTAAGAGTCATCAGGTTTTCAGTCATCAGATTTTCAGTCATCAGTCATCAGTCATGAGTTTTGGGTTTTTAGCTAACATTTATAAACGACTAGCTATCAACTTTTAACTCTTCATTGATAACTGATAACTGGTAACTGATAACTGATTATTCGTCTTCTTCTTCCACTGAACTACTTAAATCATAAGTCGGTTTAGCGGGAGCAAAGTTATTCGAGGTGTAGGTCATGCGGGTGGCTGGGATATCAGCCATTAAGTCTACTTCCACATCTCGACTTCCTCCTTCGTCGGTGGTTTCCACTTTGTGTACTGCAATATCCAAACACAAAGATTGCAATTCTCGCATCAACACTTTGAAGGATTCCGGTGTCCCTGGACGGGGAATGGTTTTACCCTTAACAATGGCGTTGAGGGCTTCGTTGCGTCCTTGCATATCGTCGGATTTGACCGTTAACAACTCCTGCAAGGTATAAGCTGCACCAAAGGCTTCCAAAGCCCACACCTCCATTTCTCCAAACCGTTGACCCCCTTGTTGCGCTTTCCCTCCCAAGGGTTGTTGCGTCACCAAAGAGTAAGGGCCAGTAGACCGGGCGTGAATCTTATCATCCACTAAGTGAACCAGTTTCAGCATATAGGCAATACCCACAGTCACGGGTTGGTCAAAGGGTTCTCCCGTCCGACCATCATAAACTAAGGTTTTTCCGGGGTAATTTTCATCAAATAACCAACTTTTCTTAGTTTTATCACGGGCTTCGCGCAACTTCCCGTGAACAGTTTCGCGGGACATTTCTGATCCGTGCATTTCATCAAAAGGAACAACTTTGAACCGTTTTTTCAGGTTTTGACCCGCCCACCCTAATAAACATTCAAAGATTTGGCCGACGTTCATCCGACTGGGTACACCCAAGGGATTTAACACAATATCCACAGCCCGACCATCAGGCAAATAGGGCATATCCTCCAGGGGAAGAATCCGAGATACAATCCCTTTATTTCCATGTCGTCCAGCCATTTTATCCCCGACTTGGATTTTGCGTTTTTGGGCAACATATACCCGCACAACCATATTGGCACCGGGAGGAAGTTCGTCTCCTTGTTCACGGGTGAAGACTCGAACATCCACAACCCGGCCTTTTTCTCCGTTGGGAACCCGCAGGGAGTTATCGCGCACATCCCGTGCTTTTTCTCCGAAAATTGCCCGTAGGAGTTTTTCTTCAGGAGGTTGGTCAGATTCCCCTTTAGGGGTGACTTTCCCGACTAAAATATCCCCGGACTCAACCCAAGCACCGACCCGAATAATCCCATTTCCATCGAGTTGACGCAGGGAGTCTTCCCCAACGTTGGGAATTTCACGGGTAATTTCTTCGGGGCCGAGTTTGGTTTGTCGGGCTTCGATTTCGTATTTTTCAACGTGGATGGAGGTGTAAATATCCTGTTGGACGAGACGCTCACTAATTAAAATCGCGTCTTCGTAGTTGTACCCCTCCCAAGGCATATAAGTCACTAAAATATTGTGACCGAGTGCCAGTTCTGCTCCTTCGGTTGACGAACCATCCGCTAACACCTGACCCGCCACGACCTGATCTCCTTCATAAACCAAGGGACGCTGGTTTAAACAAGTATCTTGGTTGGAACGTTGATATTTTTGTAACTCATATTCGTATTCCTTACCGTTGTTATCGATGACTCGTATCCATTTACCGTCAATATAGCTGACTTCCCCATCGGTACGAGAAACAATCACCATCCCACTATCACGAGCCGCCTGAGCTTCTAATCCAGTTCCCACTAAGGGCCGTTCCGGGCGTAACAGGGGGACGGCTTGCCGTTGCATATTAGACCCCATCAGGGCTCGGTTGGCGTCGTCATGTTCGAGGAAGGGAATTAAAGAGGTGGCCACAGATACAATTTGTACCGGAGACACCGCCGCATAGTCTACCTGCATGGGAGTTGTAGTGGTGAACTCCTGGCGATAGCGCACTGGAACAATTTCCCCTAAAATCGTTCCTTCGGCATCGGTGCTGATATCTCCCGGCGCAACCCGCAGGTCGTCTTCCTCATCAGCCGTCATGTACACCGCAGGTAAATCCAGGCAGACTTTGCCATTCTCAACTTTATTATAGGGAGTGGCAATAAATCCGTAGGGGTTGACCCGTGCTAACGTTGCCAAAGACCCAATTAATCCGGCGTTTGGCCCTTCTGGGGTTTCAATCGGACAAATCCGGCCGTAGTGACTGGGGTGAATATCCCGCACCGCAAACCCAGCCCGTTCACGGGTTAATCCTCCAGGGCCAAGGGCAGATAGACGGCGTTTGTGGGTCAGTTCCGCTAAGGGATTAGTCTGATCCATAAACTGCGATAATTGAGAACTACCGAAGAATTCTTTAATCGCGGCAACTAAGGGTTTAGGGTTCACCAAAGATGCTGGAGTTAAAGCATCGGCATCGCTAACGGTCATCCGTTCTCGGATAATTCGTTCTAGGCGGTTTAACCCCACCCGGACTTGGTTTTGCAGCAGTTCACCCACCGAACGTACCCGCCGATTTCCTAAGTGGTCAATATCATCAGTTTCGCCGATATCAAATTCTAGGTTAATCAAATAATCAATCGCCGATAGAATATCAACGGAAGTTAAAACCCGTGTGGTATCGGGAATGGTGAGTCGCAGTTTTTTATTCAGTTTATAGCGTCCAACCCGGCCCAAGTCATAGCGTTTGGCATCGAAGAAGCGGTTATTGAGCAACTGTTCGCCTCCGGCTACCGTTGGCGGTTCCCCCGGACGGAGTTTGCGATACAGTTCCATTAAGGCGTCGTCTTCGGTAAATTCTCCTTCCCGTTCAATGGTTTTTTCAAAGTATTCGGGATGGCGCAAGGCATCAAAAATTTCGTTATTCGTCAGTCCTAAAGCTTTTAATAAAACTTGGGCTGACAGTTTGCGGGTTTTATCAATTCTGACCCACACTAAGTCATTTTTATCGGTTTCAAACTTTAACCAGGCGCCTCGGTTCGGAATTAAAGACGCGCTATAAGTCCGGCGTCCGTTTTTATCAATTTCCGATTTATAATAAACCCCCGGACTTCTAACAATTTGGTTAACAATAACTCGTTCTGCCCCGTTGATGATAAAGGTTCCCCGTTCTGTCATCAAGGGTAAGTCTCCAATAAAGACTTCTTGTTCTTTAATTTCTCCAGTTTCTTTATTAATTAAACGAGTCGGAACGTACATCTGCACGGCGTAGGTACTATCCCGCCGTTTCGCTTCATCGACATCATATTTAGGGCGTTTGAGTTTATAGTCTTTGGCTAAAAAATGCAGTTCCAATTTACCTGTATAGTCGGTAATTGGTGAAAAACTTTCTAATTCTTCAATCAGCCCCGCTTCCAAAAACCAACGAAAGCTTGACCGTTGAATTTCAATTAAGTCAGGAAGCAAAAAAGTAGGTTCGTTGTGGGTTAGATTTGCCATTTATCAGTTATCAGTAATCAGTTATCAGTAATCAGTGATTGAGTTAATAGTTGTCAGTAATCAGTAATCAGTTAATAGTTGTCAGTAATCAGTAATCAGTTAATAGTTATCACTGGGTCAAACACTACTAAAAACTAATAACTAAGTACAGACGCGCCATGGCACGTCTCTACACTGATTACTGATTATTGATAACTGATAACTGAAAGAGTTGACAGGCGTTATTAGTGGTTTGTTGACTCAGGGTTTCTAGGGGAATGTCCCGCAGTTGAGCAACGGTTTCTGCAACATGACGCACAAAGGCGGGTTCGTTACGTTTTCCGCGTTTGGGAACGGGGGCTAGAAAAGGACAGTCTGTTTCGATTAAAATCCGATCAGACGGAACTTGACGAGCGCATTCTTGAATGGAAATTGCTTTTTTAAACGTAACCGTTCCGCTAAAGCTGATATACAACCCTAACGCTAGAAACTGCTGTTGTTCTTCTGGGGTTCCTCCCCAACAGTGCATCACCCCAGAAACTCTCCCCCGTTGTTGCCAAAATTTTTGTAATAGAGGAATCATTGTTTGTGCTGCATCCCGACAGTGAATAATCACGGGTTTATTCAGGCGATAGGCAATCTCTAGCTGCTCGGTGAATACCTGGATTTGTTGCTCTCGGTTATCGGCTTTGTAGAAATCGAGTCCCATTTCCCCAATCGCAACGACTCTATCATCGGATTGGGCGAGTTGGGTAATGATTTCCGCCGAGGTAGAATTCCAGAGTTTAGCATCCAAGGGATGCAACCCAACAGCAAAGCTGAGTTCGGGGACTTGATTGGCAATGTCCTGTATTTCCTGGAATTCTCCAGGGTGAACACAGGAATGTACCAAATGCACAACTCCTGCGTCTTGCCATCTCTGCCGAATTGCTTCTAAATCGGATGCCAATGCTTTGAAGTTAATATGGACGTGGGTATCGATCAGTTGCATAGTCACATCAATCAGTGATCACTGATTACTGATCAGTTAGGCAGCAACGTTTTGATGGCGCTTTAAGGCTCTTGCCAAGCGAGATTTTTTGCGAGCGCCATTGTTGGCGTGCAGAACGCCCTTTTTGACGGCTTTGTCGATTTTACTGAAGGCAGCCGACATTTGTTGATTTACGGCGGAGAGATTATCGGTTGTAGGGTCAGTCCCGTATTTGTCAACTAGAGTCAGACATTTTTTCATTAAGGTTTTAACGGCTGACTTATAAGATTTGTTACGCAACCGATTGCGCTCTGCGATTTCGACTCGTTTGACAGCAGATTTAATATTGGCCATAGGTTCTGGTTGAAGAAGACGCAGGTATTCCGATTGGAGATACTAAGTTACAGACCTAATAATATAGCACTTATTTTGTCAAAATTAACTAAACTCCCTATTCACTCACAGGAAGTTTGACACTCCCTCGCCGTAAAACGGCGGGGATTCTTGAGCTAACAACTGCCCTTTTTGGTTTCCCATACTTAGGTCTTACACTGTTATGTCCCATCCGAGCTTGCTAGAAGATCACTTGTTATCTAGTGCCCTTTTTCTGGATGGCTCTCCAAGCGTTTTTGGTATTTCAACCAAGATTCGGGTATGCCCTACCCTACCTGTCTTACGACGAAGCTTTTAACTTTAATCATTCACCAATGTTTACTGGCTACTGCACTATGTTGGACAGGAACTCGTTACCCTGCTAGAACTTCTTTTTCCTACTCGCTTAAGTGGCACCGTAACGTTTCTCCTAGTCGAGCCAAATTTGTCGGGCTTAAGGTAGCGGTATCTCAACCTGTGTTCTATGCCTGTTGTTGTAGCAACAAACGTGGCAATATGTCAAGGGAAAAAATGCTTCGAGTTAGGATGTCGGATTACGAGTTTGAACAGCTAAAGCAGGAGTCTACAAGACAAGGCATTCCAATGTCCGACAAGCCTGAGAAAGTTAATCTCTAGGTTGCCAAAGCCCAATATAAAGCCTAACTAGAAGTTAGGGGTTTTAAACCCAACGATTCGATAACAAAAATTCTGGACATTGGCATTTTATTTGAGATTCATCGCTCGGTAGAGTATGGCAACTAAGAATCCACGTTACACTATTATATACAAGAATACGGGTTAGCCTTGTGTTGGCAAGGAAACAAGGGGGATAAATTCTGAACTGCGGTCAGTTTGGCCCAGCCCTTAGAAGCTGAATCCTTGTTGTCTGTTCCGTATCTCGGCCCTAGTTTCTTAAGGTTGGCACTCCGAATCACCATGCTGCGAATTATTACTCAGTGGGTTGAAGCACAAGCTGAACTGCGACGGATCTCTGACCGTACCCATGATGACTCGATGATCCATAAAGAGGCAACCGTGCGGGAAGTGCTGCAAACGGTACGGCGTCAAGGGGATAAGGCACTCCTGCACTATACGGAAGAATTTGATCAACAGACATTGACATTAGACGAGTTGCGGGTGAGTGGTTCGGAGTTGGACGCAGCTTACCAGCAAGTGTCTAAGGAATTGTTAAATGCGATCCAGTTGGCCCACAAACAAATTGAAGCGTTTCACCGACAGCGTATTCCCAAGTCCTGGGTTCAGTTTGGGGATGATGATGTGGTTCTGGGTAAACGATTTACTCCCGTTGACCGAGCCGGGTTATATGTACCGGGGGGCAAAGCTTCGTACCCCAGTACGGTTTTGATGAATGCGGTTCCGGCTCAGGTGGCCAAGGTTCCCCGAATTGTCATGGTTACACCCCCAGGGCTAGATGGTAAAATCAATCCGGCGGTTTTAGTGGCGGCTCAGGAAGCCGGGGTTCAGGAGATTTATCGAGTCGGTGGGGCGCAAGCGATTGCAGCTTTGGCCTATGGCACAGAAACCCTGCCGAAAGTGGATGTGATTACTGGCCCTGGTAATATTTATGTCACCTTGGCGAAAAAATTGGTTTATGGGACGGTGGGCATTGATTCCCTGGCGGGGCCATCGGAAGTGTTGGTGATTGCTGATGGGGCGGCGAACCCGGTTCACGTGGCGGCGGATTTATTGGCCCAAGCCGAACATGATACCTTAGCGGCGGCGATATTATTAACAACGGATTCTGCCTTAGCTCGGCAAGTGGTGGCGGAGGTCGAACGACAGTTAGTTAACCATCCCCGACGGACGTTAACGGAAAAAGCGATCGCCCATTATGGTTTAGTGGTGGTGGTAGAATCCTTGGAAGCCGCCGCCCAGTTGTCCAATGAGTTTGCTCCCGAACACTTAGAGTTAGAGGTGGCTGAACCTTGGGATTTACTAGAGAAAATTCGTCATGCGGGAGCGATCTTTTTAGGCTGTTCGACGCCGGAAGCGGTTGGGGATTATTTGGCTGGCCCTAATCATACCTTACCGACATCGGGGGCGGCGCGTTATGCGTCGGCGTTAGGGGTAGAAACGTTTATGAAACACTCTAGTTTAATTCAATATTCTCGGACTGCTTTGCAGAAAGTCGCTGGTGCTATTCAGGTGTTGACAATGGCCGAAGGTCTACCGTCTCACGGGGACTCGGTACGACTCAGAACCGAACCCTAGAACACTAAGCTTTCACCCCGGTTAGGTTGGCTGTCTTTTTGATCAGGAATTTTGGATCGGATAACCCAGGACTGAGAAGAGGTGAGTGTTAAGTGTAACGTCTTGCCTTTAGAATGGGAGTTTGAGTTCTGTAGATTTCAAGTTCCTGATTTTCCAATTGTTTAGAGGAGACGTTGCTGTGCTGAATACGATTTTAGTTGCTGTGGATGATTCACCAACTGCGAAGTTTGTGATTGAGGCACTGGGTCAACTGCAATTGCAGCCCACAACAAACGTGATCTTCTCTCATGTTGTTCCGACTGTGGAATCGGATTTTGATTTGGTGGCGGATCGACCTCATCCGGGTACTGATGAATTTCCTTACCGTCATTTGGAAAAGCAATTGCGAGTTTACCAGGATCAATTGGATTGTCAAAGTGAAATTGAGATTGTGGCGGGTGATCCGGCGGAGGAAATTGTTCGTTTAGCGAATATTTATCAGGCGGATTTGATTATTATTGGCAGTCGGGGACTAACGGGAGTGAAACGAATTTTACAAGGGTCAGTGAGTTCTCAGGTGGTTTCGGAGGCAAATTGTTCGGTTTTGGTGGTTAAGGAAATCGAGGGTTAGTTAGAAAAGACTTTAAACCCTAGCCAGCGAGGAGGCTGGTACTGTCGTTAAATCGAATCTTTGACGATTAACAAACAATATTATGTTATTTAAGTAAGATTTTATTTTCTGACTCTTCTTGATTAATGACATCTAAAGGAAGATTTAATGCTTCTGCAATTTGCTCATTACTCAAGCCAAATAGCCGTAATTTATTAATCAATTCTATATTAACTTTGTTTTTTCGGGTTTTAGTATTAACAGTAGGAGATTTACTTTTATTTGAGGAAGGAGTTGGATCATCTGGACAAATATTGATATAACTAATTGTGTTACTATTACCAAAAGTATTATTACTATTCGCAAGATTTATGTTTAGATTTATTTGTCTATCGAGTACAGATTTAAGATTATTTTTATCAACCGTTTCATTAAAGATATTAGATAATATTTGTAAAAGCTTATAACCCTCATCCTTAGCATGACCCGCAGTACAACCGTAGGCTTCTGCAATGTCAGTATACCTCTGTCGTTTCAGTGTTCCCTCAATAATTCCTCGTTGCAAATCGTTGAGATGTTTGCCTGTTTTAGAGGAGATAACTTCATCTACAAACTGTAATATATCAGGAATGTCCATCGGTAAAGACCTGAAAAAACCTGCTGTTATTATATCCGTCTTTTTCCGTCTTTTTCCGCCCTTCATTAAAATTTTAGAAATTGCCGTCTTTTTCCGCCCTTTTCCGTCTTTACAGATTTTATCTAAGAACTTTAGTATAGTTTAAGACTTAAAAAATGTATTTTGTCTAATATTTATGCCGTTGCCTCTTGTTCCAATCTTTATCGCTTTTGCCGTTGGCGCGGTGGTAAGTGGATCAGTTACCTCTAACTGGGAAAATATTGTTTATTCCCTGAAGGGAAAGAAAATTGCCGTTTTAGGAGCAAGGAGAGTTGGCAAAACCACCCTTTTTAAATATATGGAAAAGGGGATTTTGATTAAGGAATATAACCAAACTCGTACCCAAGACGAGATAGATAGAACTCGCATTAAACTCGGCGATCTGGATATTCTAATCAAAAAAACTGATGATGTTTCAGGTGCTGAAAAAGCTTATGGTGTTTGGGAAAAACTTTTTAAAGAGGCTGATTTAGTTCTATATATCGTAAGAACAGATAGGTTATTAGATCAAGATTCGGCTACAGAAAAACGAAGTGAAAATGATCTAAAACACATTCAAAGCTGGATTAAAGAACTAGGTGCAACAGAAAAAAAGCAATTCTTTATTGTTGGAAATCATTGGGATTCTGATACGCGATTTAAAAATCTTACTCCTGATACAATCGGTGATTATCAGGATAAATTTACATCCCTTCCCATTGTAGAAAAAATCACTCTGCTTGCTGGGGGATCGGCTAAAGTTAAAGTTGCTCTGGGAAGTTTAGCAAATAAACAAGATGCAGATAATCTAATTAAAGAAATTTTCAGACAGGTAGAAAAATGAACAATCTCAATCTATTATTTTGGGTTCAAAGCCTTGATAATGAATCTCCTGATGTCATTATTAAAAACAGAAAAGAATTATCTGATGATAAATTAGAGCAGCAACTTGTTTTAGAAATTTACGAAATTCCCGCAAAAAAAAGAGAAATTGCACAGTATGGCCCATCGGTTACTGTTCGTTATAGTGATCCTAAATTTGTCATGGAGGTTATACCTGTTGAGAAAGATGAAAGTAATCGTCTGGCTCCAATTGTTATCTATGGAGAGTTCCCAGAGGAAGGCTCATCAGACTGGGTTAATAATGTATGTAATGAGATTCAAGAAGTTATCTCCAATCAAATTAAAAGAACATTACAAAACGGGACATTAGAATCAATTGAAAAATGGTTGAATGAGGAATTAGAAGCAAAAAAAAAGCAGGTGCAGTTGCAAATAAATCTTATAAGTTTGTCAATAAGTCTTTTCGTTCCTTTAGCCGTAAGCTTGCTGATACAGTTTCAAGGGTGGCAATTAACACCGCTACAAATTGGGGGATTAATAGGACTGAACAACCTATTGATAATGGCCCTGCAAATATTCCTGAGCAATCCAAATCAGAGCAAATTCAACCTGAAATAATCCCTAATCAACCTGATAATAGTAATCCAGAAGAATCGATGAATATTGATATTGATGCAGTTCCTCCTAGAAAACGCAAGGCTATTTTAGTTATTTCTTCTCACGATTTGACTCGACTAGAATATATTTCGGGTGGGAATGATTTACTTTTAAGTGATCAAGTTCATCTTTTAGTTCCTTCCGAGGAAGCATCAAGTTTTTTAGAAAAAAAATTAGAAAATAGTGGACTTTTGGAAGAAGGATCTTTATTAATTCAAAATCCTTATGATTCATCGGATTATGTTGTTCTTGAGAAATCGGCTTCAACCTTTGCATTAGCAAAATATCTTCATTTTACGACTTTATGCGGGTTACTCGGTGCGCGAGAAGTTACGGTAGAACAAATCGAAGTCAAAACTTCAACAGGAAAGCAAGTTTATAAAGGTTCTCTAAATAGTTCTGGGGTTACGGGAAATCTTGAAGCACAGAGTAAAACCTTGGAACAAATACGGAATCAACTTAAAATTCGGAGTACATTTCCAGGGGGAAATCCGAATATAGAAAAAGCTGAAGCTCATCTAAATAAATATCAACTGTTAAGCGATCATTCTATGACAACTCTAATTGATCAAAGATCGGGTAGTAATCCTCTACAAAGTCGAGAATTAACTTTAAGTCTCAGTGAGGAATTTAAGAAAAATTTTAAAGCAATTGCTGATATTAATGTTCCAGTTTATCTTGATTTACAGGCTCAAATTGATCAACTTAAAAAAGAAGTCTATGAGTTTACCTTGACGGTTAAAGTGGAGTTTTAGCAACATTTATTAAATATGAAAGTTTTTTTCTGTTAATATAATATTAAGTATGTAAACAAAATTAATTACACACTGGGTTGACCTAAAGCCCTTGAAACACATAGAGAGCAAGAAATCGGTCGTGCAAATAATTTTGTGCGGGTACTTAGATGGTGCGTGCGCGGGGCTTACGCACCCTACTTTGGTTTTATTTTTAATAGTCCTTGGGTGGGACTGAATAAAAATGTTAGGATGAATAAGCCGGATGTTACTAATACAATGGCTGGGCCAGAAGGTAGATTATAAAAATAACTGAGGTACATTCCGCTAATACTAGAAATTACCCCAATTATTACACCTAATATCATCACTAGATGCAGACGTTCTACTAATAAATAAGCTGTCGCTGCGGGAGTAATTAATAGGGATAAAACTAAGATAACACCAACGGCTTTTAAACTGGCAACAATGGTTAAGGCAATTAATCCCATTAATCCTAAATTGAGAAGATTGACGGGTAAACCTGTGGCTTCAGCACCCAAGGGATCGAAGGTATAAAACAGGAGTTCTTTATAGATTAAGGTGACTACAGTTAAGATAATCAGAGCAATAATAAAGGTATCTCTAACATCATCTCCTGTTACTCCTAGAATATTGCCAAATAGAAAATGATTTAAGTCAATTTTATTATCTTTTTGAACTAACGTAATTAACGTAATTCCTAACGCAAAAAAGGCAGAAAATACTATTCCCATCGCCGCATCTTCTTTGATTCGGGAATAGGTTCTAATAATATTCATGCAAATGGTACTCAAAATTCCGGCAATAAATGCCCCGACAAAGATATTAGCATTCAGGATAAAAGCGATCGCTAAACCGGGTAAAACCGAATGACTAATGGCATCTCCTAATAATGCTAATCGTTGCACCATTAAATAGCTACCGACAACCGCACAAATAATGCCTACTAAAATAGCAATCATCAGCGATCGCTGCATGA
Organism: uncultured Oscillatoriales cyanobacterium; assembly: GCA_903893625.1. Classification (GTDB taxonomy): domain Bacteria; phylum Cyanobacteriota; class Cyanobacteriia; order Cyanobacteriales; family Microcoleaceae; genus Planktothrix. The sequence goes on along the minus strand of CAITND010000019.1, from coordinate 27,446 downwards.
AACTATATTGTAAAGGTTCAATTAACAGATTCAACATTTGATTTTAATTCAAAAAAATTGTAGTATCAGCATCCTCGCGCTGCGTGGATATCAAGTTTAAATGCGTAACCGCTTAGGAACGATCATTTAAGCCACTTTTTCAGCAAAGAAAAAGACTCTACCCCCATAGGCTTGTTGTAAATGATCTTCCTTTAAAACCTGTTGACGGGTTCCGGTCGCAATTATTTCTTGATTTAGTAAAATTAAATCATCAAAATTAACAATAGATTCCCCTAAATCATGATTAATCACAATCACAATTTTTCCCGATGCTGCTAACTCTCGAAATAAACTAAAAATCACCGCTTCTGTTTTTTGATCAATGCCAACAAAGGGTTCATCAAAACAAAAAATTTCTGCTTCCTGAGCCAAAGATCTCGCTAAAAAGACACGCTGTTGTTGACCGCCAGACAGTTGACCAATAGGGCGATTTTTATACTCAACCATTCCCACCCGTTCTAACGCCTGGGTAGCGATGCGACGACTCACCCCGGAAAAGGGACGCAACCACCCAGTTTTCCGTACTCTCCCCATGATCACGACGTCCCAAACCGTTGCTGGATAGTCCCAGTCAATTTGCGATCGCTGCGGAACATAAGCTACCCGTTGTCGTTGCTGACTCAGGGGTTTAGCCTCATACACCACCGAACCCGTCTCTATGGGAACTAACCCCAACATCGCCTTCATCAAGGTACTTTTCCCCGCCCCATTTGGGCCAATAATGCCCGTTAGCCGTCCCGGTTGGATGTCCAAACAGATGTCTCGCAACGCTTCCACCCCTCGATAGTTGACGCTGAGGTGATGGACAGTGAGAGTCGGGGGAAATTTCAGGGTGTTCATACTTCTTGAGTTAAAAGGATTAATTTTTAGTTTATCATAAAAATGAAATAATTATGAAAAGCCTAATATAATGTTCAAAACAATTGCTAAAAAGCCCTTTTCTATCAAATTTTGGGGTATTTTTTTCGGGATAATTTTAACTGGATTAAGTAGTTGTACTCAATCGACAACGGAGAATTCTGTTAACAGGGATCAACCGAAAGTGGTATCAACCAGTACGATTATTGCCGATTTAACTGAACAAATTGCCGGGGATGAAATTGAACATCAAGGGATTTTACAACCGGGTGCTGATCCCCATGTTTATGAACCTGTACCTCAAGATAGTATTGCCTTAGAAAAAGCGGATTTAATTTTTTATAATGGTTATAATTTAGAACCGGGATTAATTAAGTTAATTAAAGCCGCAGGAACTCAAGGAAAAAAAGTGGCGGTGGGAGAAGTCGTTAAACCCTTGGATTTTGAATATAAGGGACAAAAACAACCCGATCCTCATGTTTGGGGATCGGCTAAAAATGCGATTTTAATGGCGAATAAAATTAGAGATGAGTTAATTGCTTTATCTCCTGAAGATCAGGATATTTTTACAAAAAATGCTCAACAACTGACCCAGGAGTTAACTCAATTAGACCGTTGGATTCAACAACAAATTGCAACGATTCCTCCGAATCATCGCAAATTAGTTACAACCCATGATGCCTTTCAATATTACGCTCAGGCTTATAGATTAGAGGTTATTGGTACATTAATTGGGATTAGTACGGAGGAACAACCGAGTGCAAAAACTGTTAAAACCTTAGCAGGTTCAATTCAAAAAGCGGGGGTTCCTGCTATTTTTGCGGAAACAACAATTAATCCTCAATTAATTACAACGGTTGCGGAAGAATCGGGAGTAAAATTAGCCCCAGAGCAATTATATTCTGATTCGATTGGTTCTCCTGGGAGTGCTGGAGAAACCTATATTAAAATGTTGGTTAAAAATACAAAAACTATTGTGGAAGCATTAGGAGGAAAATATACCCCTTTTAACCCGTAGGATGGGCTACGCCCATCGTCCCATCATTACAATATCATTATTAATGATTGGGGTGGGGAGTGATGGGCATAGCCCATCCTACATTTTTAATCATTGGGGTGAGGAGTGATGGGCATAGCCCATCCTACATTTTTAATCATTGAGGGCTTGATAAATATTAATTAATTGTTGACGACCATATAATTGAACACGACCGACATAACGAGTGGGAAATTTACCATTAATTTGTTTATGGGTTTCTTCATTAATTAAGATGCGGCACAGTCCTTCACTATAAAACGATTTATCATAACTTTCTAAACGAGCAGCAATATTAACACTATCGCCTAATGTTGTATATTCCATGCGTTGAGAACTGCCTAAACTTCCGGTGACAACAATTCCAGTAGCGATGCCAATTCGCATTGAAATCATCGGTTGATTTTGTTGTTGCCAGTGTTGATTTAGCGATCGCAATTTTTCCCCCATTGCTAAGGCACAGGAAACCGCAGCCGTTGCATCTTGAGCAATTTCTTGAGAAGAATTTCGAGGAATAGGAACGCCAAAAACCGCCATAACCGCATCCCCCATAAATTTATCGACAACACCATCATGTTCAAACACAATATTCGCCATTGCATTCATATATTCATTTAACCAAGTCATTAACGTAGCGGGTTCCATGTGTTCAGCAATGCTACTAAATCCTTTAATATCAGTAAATAAGACAGTGGCGATCATTTTCTGTCCCATGATTTGACCTTTTTGTAACAAATCCTCTCGATTTTGCCAAATCGTTTCCGCGATTTTGGGGTTAACATAGCGTTGAAATAAAGTCATCACCATTTTCCGATCTTGACGTTCAACATTGGCAATATAAGCCGTTACGACCATCCCGGAACTTACTAATGCTAATAAGGGCGAAACTAAGGGCAACCACCATTCACTTAAAAAAGCACCATAGGAAATTATAATTAAACTACCACTGGCTAAAATTAAAAAATAAACTGTCCAGCGAGTTCCCCCATAAACCCATCCCAAACTACTGCCTACAGTTGACCAGACAAAAACCCAAAACCATTCCATCCGATCTGACCAAACATGAATTAAAGTGCGTCCATCTAAGGCACTACTAATAATTTGACTGGCAATATTGGCATGAATAATTACCCCTGGAGTTCGATCATTAATACTAAATAAATTACTGGTATAGGGAGTAAAAAATAAATCATTTAAACTTTGAGCAAAGGGGCCGATAAATACTATTTTATCTCGCATTAAATCGGGAGGAATTTCATTATTTAAAACTTGGGTCATAGAAATTTGCTGAAAATTATCCTGCGATCCTCGATAATTTAATAAGATTTGATAGCCATTATCATCGGCACGAACATAACCCCCATCATTTTCAGTAAATCGAATAAATTCAGCTTTCCCTAATTTTACTTGCTGATTCGCTGTCATTTCAGGGGTAATCCCTTGAGCTTGTAAATAAATTAAAGCAACTCTCACCCCTAAATTCAAAACAGTAGGATGGTCTGGGGGTTTAATTGATAATAATGCCCGCCGAATTTTGCCATCCGCATCTAACACTAAATCCGCCGCCCCCACTTGATCTTGATCTTTTAATATCGGAGGAGGTTCAATAGAAGCCCGATTTTGATCGGCAACAACTTTTTCTACACCGATTAAATTTGGAGTGCTTTTAAATACCTTGAGTAAGTCTTCATGTCCGGGTTGTACAGGTAAATTTCGATAAATATCTAACCCGATCGCCATCGGTTTTTGGGCTTTGATTTTTTCAATTAATTTTGCTAAAATAGCATCAGGAATCGGCCATTGTCCGAGCTTTTTTAAATCCGGTTCGTCAATGGTAACAATTACAATCCGGGGATCGGGAGATTCAAGGGGTCGCCACCGGATAAATTGATCTAAAGTTGCCCAATCTAAAAGTTGTAAAAAACCTGTACTTTGCAGAGCAATAACTGAAGCCGTGATTACAGGACTTAACCATAAATAACGCAATGCCTTCAGCCATTGCTCAGAAAAGCGCCAGATAGAAGTATGAAGTCTGAAGACCGTTTGTTTTTGTTTCATAACTCCATACTTCATTCGATTTGAACCTTAATTAATTCTCAAGCCCATTCACAAACGGTTGATTGGCAATGGCATCTAAACCAACGGATTCCAAAAGTTGTTTCCATTGTTCAGTTAAAGTACCATCCATCGGTTGAGTTTGACGCAATTGAGCTAAGGTTGTTAAACTTTCAAACCAAATCCCATTTTCAGCATAAATTTTAGCTTGTTCTAAGGGTTCGGCTTGTTGCAGTTTAGCTTGTAACATCGCATCGGGTTCCGTTCTTTTAACTTCCCCAGTGACAAAAACAACTTTAGGCTCCTGGTTGTTTTCGGCATTACAAATCACCCCAAATGACCAACGATAGGTTTGACCAATTTTTAATGGGGGGGTGTCTTTGGGCAGTTGAATACTCACGATACCCGCTTGATTAGAAATCGCTAAACGGGTTTGGTAGATGTCGTTGTTGTTTTCATCTTTGAGGCTAAAAGCTGCCTCAGTTGCCGGAATTTGAGGAACATAGAAAAAGAATGTGGGGGTTGCCGCCACCGTTAATCCTTTGATGGCCGTTTCTTTTTGAGTAGAAAAAGCCGGGACTAAGGCCATTAAGGGGGGGGTGGTTCCCTCAGCAACGCTGGGACATTGACCGCGAGACCCTCCTCCGGCGGTGCGACTCGGCATTCCTTCCCCTGGTGGCGGTTCAAAGGCCATACTAATTTGTATTCCCTCTGAAGTGGTAGGTTGAGCCATAACGGACAGTTGAGGAACAAACGCCCCTCCCACAAGGGTGAGGAGAGACAGGCTAATCCAGTGTTGATGCAAACGTTTACGAATCATAAGGGTATGAGTCTCCAAAGAATACCAAAAAATTATGGAATCAGAATGAACAGGACTCCCATGAGACCAATCTGTCAGGTTTGATGCACTAATACTTTAATTTTATTAACCCTGGTTAAGAGTTACCAACTATTGCCAATTTCCCACCAAAACAAAGGGAGCCCAGTAATAGGGATCTTGATATTTAGGCTGTTGTAACAGCTTTAACTGGGCTTGGCGCAGGGCTTCGGCTTTACTGACTTGTTTCTGGGTTAATTCTTGATAAAATTCTGCCATCAGGGAAGCGGTGGAGGTATCATTGACCTGCCATAAGGTAGCCAAGGTACTCCGCGCACCCGAACGCACGGCGACACCTGCTAACCCCAAGGCGGCTCGTTGATCTCCGGTTGCGGTTTCACAAGCACTTAAGACTAATAATTCAACGGGGTTTTGTTCACCGCGTTGGCGACTGCGGAGAAAATAATCTAAATCTTTAACATTAATTCGGCTATCCCAAGTTAATAAAAATGTATCTTCCGCTTTTGAACTAAATTGTCCGTGAGTGGCTAAATGCACAATCGGAAAGGCAGTTTCTTGAATTTGTTGTTGAACAGCCTCACGGGTAAATTGTTGATTAAATAAAACTTTTGTCGGAATTTCTGCCTGGATTTGTTGAATTTCTGAAGCCACCGCAGGTAAGGCAGAAAACCCTTGACGGGCTTCACTTAATCCGACTGTTAATGTTTGCAGTTGATTCCGGTTTAAAGAACGAGAAGCCAGCAGTTTTAAACCGGGAGTTAGGGCTAGATCATAGGTTTGGATCAGATAGTTTTTGCCATCATAAAGAGCCGCCATCGGCACATTCCGCAGGGAACCATCTAAGACAAAAACCAAGGTTTTAATAGAATTATTTTTGAGTTCTTGTTCCGCCGGACGGATCAGCCAGTCGTAAACCTGTTGAGATAATTGTAACCGATCTTGGGTAGAAAAAATCGGTTGAAAAGATTGTCTTAATTCACGAAGAGTAGTTTCAACTTTTTCTTGGGAGATTGTAGTAGAATAGTTCTGTAAAGGTTGCCCTGGAAGGGAGAGAATAACTTCTAAGCGATTAGCTAGAATAATCGGATAAATTACGGCTGCTTGGGAATCAATTTGATCAATTTGTTGAGGTTTAATTTCTTGATCTAAACAGGCTTCTTGGAAAAAGTTATCCAGTTCAGCGACTTGCAAGGATTCTATCAGTTCACGGGCTTTTGTGAGGTTTTCTGGACTGGGAGATTGTAAAATTAAATCGACTAATTCTCGATAAACAGGTTCGACACTTTCTCGAAAAGAAAACTGCACATCTTGGTTAATAGCTACTAAGTCTTTTCTTAAGGATTTTAGAGTATTAACAGCTTCTGTATAGGCTGCGATCGCTTCATCTTTTTTATTTTGTTGTTTGAGGAGTCTTCCCAGTTGCCATTGCCATTGATAGGCAATATCAGAGGCATTAATCGATTGAGCAATCAATAACGCTTTTTCAGTTAAATTTATAGCTTCTAAGGGTTGTTGATTTTGTTCGTAAAATTTGCCTAAACTTCCTAAAACATAAGATTCTGAACGCAGATCTTTCAGGTTTTGAGCCTGTTTAATTGCTGTATTAAAAAGAGTAATAATTTCAGGATTATTAGTAGTTAAACCTGAATTATATTGAGCTTTAATTAAATGGTTTGTAAAATTTACAATTCCATAAACTAAACTACGACTAACAGGAACTTCCGAGAGATAAGACTCAATTTCTGTGGCTAGAGCTTCAGCTTCCTGACTTCGTTTTAAGTCAACAAGTAAACTATATTGATTAATTAAAGCTTGCAGTTTTTCTAAAGAATTAGTAGCTGTTTTTGCCGAACTTTGATAATAGCCTAAAGCAATATCTAAATTATTTTGAGTGCGATTTGTATTAGCCAAGCTTAAATAGATTTGACTCAAAATTTGAGAATAATTTGAGGTTGTTGCTAATTCCAAACTTTGCTGTAAAATTATTTGAGAGGTGGTTAAATCTCCCACTTGTCTTAACGCATTCCCTAAACTTAATAAAGCCGTTGCTTTCGTTAAAGAATCCGGTTGAGATTTTAGAATTTCGTTGACTTCTGTTAAAGTATTCAAAGATTGTCGATAGAGTCCTAAAGTTTGTAACGCCGTTGCTTGGTTGATTTGATTAGTAATTTTCCCTAACAAATTTCCCGCTTCAGAATAGAGTTTAAAAGCTTCTCTCCAAGTTTTAATCGCTTGTTCAGGTTGTCCTTTAGTGAGTTCTAACTGACCTTTAATCTCTAAAATTTGAGCCAGAATCAAGGATTTTTTAGAAAAGGATAACTCGTTAATTAATTCCAAACTTTCCTGTAATATTTTTTCTGCTTGTTCCCCTTGTCCTAACTGTTGTAAAACTAAGGAGAGGTTACTTAATGCGATCGCTTGATTAACACGATCTCCCTGTTGAGAAAACCCTAAAATAGCCTGTTGTAAAACTTCAGCAGCTTCAGCATATTGTCCTTGAGTATAATATTGTTTTCCCTGTTGAAATAAGATGGCGGGATCAGTTGTATTATTCTGAACAATAATTTCCTCTATCAGAGGTTGAGAGTTGAGAGAAATTAAGGTAAAATTATTGAATAATAAAATGGGTAAAATCCCTAAATTCATCAAAGCTTTATTTAACATTTTTGACCTTCCTAAATTGGAAAAGAGTTAGCTAGTGCGTGGGCTAAAAACTGCTGTCAATCTTCAATACCCCCTCTTTCTTCGTGTCAAGCGTGTCTTTGTGGTTTCTTCTTTGTGTTAAAATCAGTAGTAGCGCAGGCACGACTACTGATTATTTGATTAGACAATCTACTTTTACCAACCGATAAAGTTGATTTTGATATATAGTACAACGATTCATAGATTGTAACAGGATCGGTTTCTGTTTTCCTTGTAATTGAGTTAAAACTTGTTTTAGGGTTGCTTGAAAAATCCCATCTAAGATAATAATTAAAACAATAGCCGTTGAAATGCCAAGCCAAAATAATAATGTTATTATATTATTATCAGAAATTATCATATTTTTCTATGGAATTTTAGCGAATCAATTATCAGCCATTCGCCGAGAAATGAAACAGTAGGATGGGCTATGCCCATCATATTAAATCCCATTAAATTCCATATTTACACAATAGTCGTGTTCCCGATATTGTAGCGGAGTTAAATCAATTTGGCATACAACTGTTAATTCATGATCCTTTAGCTGATCCAGTTGCCATTCAAAAAGAATATGCTATGACATTAGTACAGTGGTCAGACTTGTCGAACCTAGATGCAATGATTCTAGCAGTTCCCCATCAAACTTGCCTAAATCTTTCCTTAAAAGAACTTTTAGGGTGTTTAGGAAACAAAGGTGTGGTAATGGATGTCAAGTCTGTTCTTAACCTAAATTTAATTCCGTCTCATATTCACTACTGGAGTTTATAGGGGAAAAAATGGCTAATTTATTAGTAACAGGTGCAGCTGGATTTATTGGATTTCATTTGTGTCAACGTTTATTAGACCGAGGAGATAAGATTATCGGAATTGATAATCTGAATGATTATTATGATGTCTCTCTCAAACAAGCCCGTTTAGAACAGTTAAACGACCGAGAAAGCTTTTCATTTCAACAACTAGATTTAGCCGACCGAGAGGGCATGAATCAGTTATTTGCAGAGGGAAATTTTGAACGAGTTGCCCATCTTGCCGCCCAAGCAGGAGTCAGATATTCTTTAAAAAATCCCTATGCTTATCTTGATAGTAACCTAGTGGGTTTTCTGAATATTTTAGAAGGGTGTCGCCATGCCCAAATTCAACATTTAGTGTATGCGTCTTCCAGTTCCGTTTATGGCGCCAATAAGAAAATTCCGTTTTCAGTTGAAGATAATGTAGATTATCCCGTCAGTTTATATGCTGCCACTAAAAAAGCCAATGAATTAATCGCCCATAGCTATAGCCATTTATACAATATTCCCTCAACAGGATTGCGCTTTTTTACGGTTTATGGCCCTTGGGGTCGTCCAGATATGGCGCTGTTTATTTTTACCAAAGCCATTCTCGAAGACAAACCCATTGATGTATTTAATTATGGCAAAATGCAACGAGATTTTACCTATATTGATGATATCGTCGAAGGTGTAATTCGTACCTTAGATAGAATTCCTCAATCTGGCGAAAACCTCAATACAACTGCTCCCTATAAAGTGTATAATATTGGCAATAATCAACCCATTGAATTGTTGCATTTGATTGAAGTTTTAGAAGCCGCATTAGGCAAAAAAGCAATTAAAAATTTTATGCCCATTCAACCAGGAGATGTCCCGATAACTTATGCGGATGTAGATGCTTTAATTCAAGATGTAGACTTTCAACCTAATACCTCAATTGAAGTAGGAGTTAAACGGTTTGTAGAGTGGTATCGTTCTTATTATCAAGTTTAGAATAGTGCAGAGACATTCTATGTAATGTCTCTTGATTTCATCTTAACTCTTTCTTCGTGTCTTAGTGCCTTTGTGGTTTTTAAATATAAAAGCGGAAAACCGTACCGAATAGTCTGGTATATACAACCTGGGGCGGATGGCTCAGTTTATTTACAATTCGTTACAATGGGGTTATGAAAGGCCAGAAGTTGAATCTGCTTCTGGATGAGTTAAGAGGTGGCCAATATGAATGGCTCTATTCGCGTCGGTAATTTGTTTGGAATCCCCTTTTATATTAACGTTTCCTGGTTTATTGTTCTGGGATTAATGACGTTAAATTATGGGGGAAGTTTGGGTGCTCAATTTCCCCAATTGGGTTTAGGACTACCCTTTTTATTAGGTTTAATTGCCGCGTTACTGCTATTTGCATCTGTTTTGGCTCATGAGTTAGGACATAGTTTTGTCGCCATTAAACAAGGAATTAACGTTAAATCCATTACGTTATTTTTGTTTGGTGGATTAGCCAGTTTAGACCAAGAAGCAAAAACACCTGCTGGAGCTTTTTGGATTGCCATTGCTGGGCCGTTAGTCAGTTTATTACTGTTTGTAGGGTTGAGTTTAATGGGTTCTTATTTAACCTTAGCAGCCCCATTAACCGCTTTAATTCATCTCTTAGCTTATGTCAACTTAGCCTTAGCAGTATTTAATTTGATTCCCGGTTTACCCCTCGATGGCGGGAATATTCTTAAGGCTCTAATTTGGAAAATTACGGGGAATCAATATAAAGGCATTGTATTTGCTAGTCGGGTTGGTCAAGGATTAGGTTGGATAGGAATTTTATTAGGATTTTTGCCTGTGTTTATATCCGGTAGCTATCCCAATTTCTGGACAATTTTAATCGGGTGGTTTCTATTAAGTAATGCCGGGGTTTTAGCCCAGGATGCAACCCTTAGAAATCGGTTGTCTGAATTCACCGCCGAGGATGCTTTAGCCGATGAGAATTCTATTGTTTCTCAAGATATTTCGTTACGAACCTTTGTAAACGATTATATTATTGGGAAAACTGCAACTCCTCAATTTCTTGTTACCAATGAAGCGGGTAAATTAGTCGGTCAAATTAACGGGGATGACCTCAAACCCATTCCCACCGCCCAATGGCCGTTAATTTCAGTTGAAACGGTGATGAGGCCTGTTGAATTTTCCACCACGATTGATGCTAAACAATCGCTGTTAGAAGTGGTGAATTTATTAGAACAACAACAATTAAATCAAGTACCCGTTGTTCGCAATGGCGTATTAGTTGGATTTATTGAAAAAGCATCAATTCGTCGCTTATTAGAAAAACGTTTGCAAGCTAATCCAGCTTAAATATTCACCCATTTTTCCGTTGTAGGGGCGAGGTTTTCTCGCCCTTTAAATTGGTTTCTAAAGTAACCAAGTGCTATTGGAAAAATCCTCACCTGAAACGGGTTGAGACGGGGAAGAATAGGGACGACGGATTAATTGAGATTTGGCTTTTTCAATGGGTTTAGATTGGGGAGGTTGGGCAGGCGGTTGTAATGCCGTTTTTAACGATTCATTTTCTTGTTTGAGGGTTTTTAATTCTTCAATTAACTTAGAATTCGCCTCAGATAACTGTAACGCAGCTTCTTGCGCCTTTTGTAATTTACCTTTTAAATCTGCTTCTTGAATTTCCGTTTTCATTTGATCAATAAATTGATTTTTATCCTCTAATTGAGCTTGTAATTGTAAGAGTTTTTCTTGAAGGGATCGTTCTTGATTTTGAGCCGTTTCTAAAGCCGTTTTTAACTCAACAATTTTCTCCTCTAAGTTGGGTTGAGCCTCAGATTTTGAGGGTGAGGCGGTCGATTGAACCCCAACCCCACTTTCATCCGCTACAATTTCCACTTCAGCCGTTGAACTTTTTTCGGCTTCCTGCCGTACCATATCGGAAAGACGTTTCCGCGCCATCATTCCTCCCCTTGAGTGAGCATTGATTTTCAAATCATAACGCTAATCGGCCCTTAAGATGCAATCAAAAAAAAGGAATCAGAAGAGTTTTAACTCTCCTTGATTCCTCAAAATCTCGATAAGACCTAAAGTAGATTAAGGTTCAACAATAACGGGAGTTCCCACTTCCACCTGTTCAAATAAAGCCACAACATCCTCATTCCGCATCCGTACACAGCCATGGGAGGCAGCTTGTCCAATAGAATTGATCGTAGGGGTTCCATGAAACCCAATCACATCTTTTCCATCTGTCCAGAAGCCAATCCAACGCAATCCTAACGCACTATTCGGGCCTGGAGAACGGACTTCTCCCGTCCAGGGATCTTGCCAAACAGGATTTTCAATTTTTTGCATGATTTTAAAACTCCCCGTTGGAGTTTCCCATCCTTCTTTACCAACAGCAACGGGATAACTAGCAACGACTTGTTCTCCTTGGTAGAGATAAACCCGACGTTGATTTAAGCGAAGAATCAGGCGTTTTGGCTGTTCTAAGGAGGGCAAAAACAAGCCGGGGTCATTCAAGGGAGGAACAACCGGGTTGAGGGTTTGACTGGGAAGTACAGGGACAACCGTAGAGGAAGCAGAACTCACTGTCTCCGGGGAGAGGGCAGTTTCTGCCTTCACAGGTTGTCCACCATAAAATAGAGTAGCTAGGCTAATACCAGCACCAATTAAAGATTGAGATAAACGTTGAGCGCTGACTCTGGTGGTCATATTGGACTCCTCACTTAGAAATAATATTTATAGTAGCGAACAGGGAACAGGCAATAGTTTCTCCTAAAAAATAGGACTGGGAAAAAATCAAACTGTTCCTTAATTAAACACTATAATAACAGGGGATAAGATATTGACTACCCCTGTTTTCGGTTTACTTTTTCTTTTGCAATTCCTGTAAGGCAGCTTGGGTTTTTTGGATGCCTTCAGTATTGCTTTGTTGTTGATAAAGTTCTAAGGCTTTTTGGAGAAAGGCGATCGCTTGTTGCTCTCGATTTCCTCGTCCTTTGAGTGCTAGTCCCATGCCAAAAGTAGCCGAGGCATCCTCCGGGTTATTTTCCAGCACCCGACGATAACTAATAATTGCCCCCACATAATCTTGTTGCGCCAGTTGAATTTCACCCAGGGCTGCATTTGCCACCATTAGAGTTGGTTTTAAGGCTAAAGCCCGTTGATAGGCTTCACTAGCAGCATCAAAGTTCTGTTCCGCCTTAAAAATTTCACCGATTTGGAATTGAACATCTCCATCACGGGGCGCGAGTTGGGCGGCACGTTCAAAGGCGGTAATACTCCCATTGTGATCGCCATATTTCATTAAAGCCGCCCCTAATTTAATCTGGATACTCGCCTCATTCGGGGCTAACATCGCTGCTTGCTGAAGCACTTCTAAGGCTTTCATCACGTTTTCTTGCTTCAGAAATGCCATTCCCATTGCCGAATAAGCCTGCCAATTCCGGGGATCAAGGGTAATGATGGTTTGATAGGCTCTAATGGCTCCGGTATAGTCCCCTTTGCGAAACAGAGTGGCAGCTAATCCCTGATGGGCCTGGATGTTGTCTCGCTTCAGCATGGTGGCTCGACGATAGGCATCCGCCGCCGCATCATATTGTTGTAAATTGGCTAAACTAAACCCTAAACCATACTGAAAATCAGCATTATTGGGGTCAAGGATTAAGGCATTTTGATAATATTGGGCGGCAACTTGGAAATTACCCCGTAAGGCTTCTAAGTAGGCAATTCCAGAATAAATCTTAGCGTTTCTGGGATCTAAAGAAACCGCTTGTGTATAGACTCTGATGGCATTTTCCAGATCTCCAGCATCCACCAACTTTCGTCCCTGTTCTAACAAATCATTAAGCTGTTTGTTAGCTTGGGGGTTGGCTTGAGCTACAATTTCCGTAGCTTGAGCAATTTGTGGTGTGGTCATGGCAATTACAGCCATTAATACACGACTAACTAATAATTGAGTTGGATTTGACACGGCCTATATTGTGTGAGAAGTTGAGCGAGTCTGTCACATTTTGGTGTTGATGCCCCCCTTGCCCCCCGTGTACGGGGGGTTGGGGGGCGGTTGACGGTTTACTGTTGATGGCCAACTGTTAACCGTTAACCAACACCGGATGCTGGAAATGATACTGACATAATTCGGGCCACTTGTGAAGAGATCCGCTTATTCTTGTGTTCCTGATTCTACCTCAGCGTCAATGGCAACGAATATTTATACTCGGATGGCGAATCAATGGTATTTAATTCATCATCATGGTAGTCCCATTATTTAATTAATTTATGCGATCGCCCCAACCTCGAAAACAATTCGCTCAACATTGGTTACGCAGTGAAAAAGCTTTAAGTAAAATTGTTAAATCTGCATTGTTAACCCCATCGGATTGTCTATTAGAAATTGGCCCCGGAACCGGAATTTTAACCACGCAATTACTATCGGTAGCAAAATCTGTTATTGCCGTTGAAATTGATACGGATTTATGCAAAAATCTCGTTAAAAGATTTGGTGATCGAGATAATTTTCTATTGCTACAAGGCGATATTCTCACCTTAGATATTGACGGTCAATTACAGGATTTTCCCAATTTCCAAAATCCGAATAAAGTTGTTGCCAATATTCCTTATAATATTACTGGGCCAATCGTTGAACAATTATTAGGAACCATTGCCGAACCTAACCCTAACCCCTTTGAATTAATTGTTCTGTTAGTCCAAAAAGAAGTCGCTCAACGCATCACCGCCCATGCGGGGTCTAAAACCTTTGGGGCGTTATCGGTGCGAGTGCAATACCTTGCAGACTGCGACTATATCTGTGATGTTGTAGCCAAAGCCTTCTATCCCCCGCCAAAAGTGGATTCTGCGGTGATTCGTTTGCGTCCCCGTACCATTGAACATCCGGCCTCAAACCCCCCCTATTTAGAAACATTACTCAAATTAGGATTTGCCAGCAAACGCAAAATGTTAAGAAATAATTTACAAAGTGTGGTCAGTCGAGATCAATTAACCCAATTACTGGAACAATTAGAGATTAACCCCCAAGTTCGCGCCGAAGACCTCAGCGTTGAACAATGGGTAAATTTGAGTAACTGTTTATCAACCCACCAATGACCTGAATACAGGTTCATTGGGGGCTTGAAAGATAGTCCTAGTTGACCCCCATGGCTGTATGAAACGGCCCTGGAGGAACTAACTTAAGACCCAATTAACTAACATCCGCACCCCATAACCCGTCGCCCCGGCATTATTGTAAGCGTTGTCTTTATCTGCCCAAACGGGGCCAGCAACGTCTAAATGTGCCCAAGGAGTTTTATCTACAAATTGTTTCAGGAATAACGCCGCCGTAATTGAACCTCCAGCCCTTGGCCCAGTATTTTTCATATCAGCGTGCAGGGCTTTTAACCCTTCAAAATATTTCTCTTCTAAGGGCATTCGCCAGAGTTTTTCCCCCGATGTTTTTGAGGCAGTTTCTAACTCCATTGCTAGGTGTTCATCAGGACTCCATAACCCGGCAATATCATCTCCCAAAGCAATCACGCAGGCGCCTGTTAATGTGGCTAAATCAATCATGGCATCCACCCCTAATTGATCTGCAAAAACCAGGGCATCAGCTAATGTTAATCGTCCTTCCGCATCGGTATTATTCACTTCAATAGTTTTGCCATTAGAAGCTTTAAGAAAATCTCCAGGGTGCATGGCGCGACCACTAATCATATTTTCCGTAACGGCACTAATAAAATGCACTTCCACATCCGGTTTTAATTGACCAATGGCTTTCGCCGCGCCAAAGGTTGCCGCTGCCCCTCCCATATCCATTTTCATCATTTCAATCCCACTACCACTGGGTTTCAAATTCAACCCACCGGAATCAAAGGTTAATCCTTTACCAATAATGGCTAATTTGCGACGTGGAGTTCCTTCGGGACGATAGATTAAATGAATAAATTTAGGCGGTAAATCCGAAGCTTGGGCTACTCCTAAAAAAGCACCCATGCCTAATTGTTCACAGTCTTCTTTTTCCAGAATTTTAATTTCAAACCCGTATTCGTTGGCTAAGGATTTAGCCATTTCTGCCATTGTAATCGGGTTAATTTCGTTAGCAGGAGCGGCGACTAATTCCCGTGCTAAAATTACTCCAGAACAGATTTGTTGGGCGCGAGTAATGGCGGCTTCTGTTCCCGGTAAACCCAATAATTCAATCTGTTCAATTTTGTGAGCTTTTTCATCGGGTTCTGACTTAAATCTGGTATCTTGATATAAGGCTAATTCTACCCCTTCTGTAATTGCTTGGGCGGTGGTTTCTGGGGTTTCAAAAACAGGTAAACTCACCCCAAGGCTTTTACTTTTGAGGGATTTAGCGGTTTTGGCGATACTCGCTGATGCTCGGCGTAAGCTGTCTAATTTGAAGCTCTCTGATTTACCCAAACCGACTAAAATCACTTTGCGAATTGGACTATTTCCACCCACACGAGTAGAGACACTACTATCGGCTTTTCCCTTAAATTCCGCTTCTTCAATTAACTCTTTTAAGGTTCCTGCCAGTTTATCATCTAAGGTGGCAAAGTCCCCGGTTAATTCTATCTGATCTTCAAATAAACCCAGGGCGAGGACATCTCCGGCCCACGCTAAAGGGGATGTGTTCGTTGCTTTAAATTCCATTGTTGTTTTTGTCTCAGTTACTTTAAGAAATATAAACCGTTTTCGGGTTCAGGAGTTAGGAAAAAGTCAATGGCGATATCCAGTTTTTGTCTCTATAATTAATGATGCTCCCCTTTTTCCTGAAAAAAACTGGATTTCTGATATTGAAATCTGATTTATTGTTTCCAGGTTTCTCGCCAGATTTTACCTCCGACTTCCACTCCACAAAGGGAACTGGTTGCTTCTAAAATAATACGATTTTTGGCTGTTAATTGCAAGTGAATTTTTCCGTGCAT
The DNA here is from genome assembly GCA_903893625.1 of uncultured Oscillatoriales cyanobacterium. Taxonomy (GTDB): domain Bacteria; phylum Cyanobacteriota; class Cyanobacteriia; order Cyanobacteriales; family Microcoleaceae; genus Planktothrix. The sequence goes on along the minus strand of CAITND010000019.1, from coordinate 11,258 downwards.
TGTATCTCGACAGCAAAAGATTAAGCCTTGTTGGGTCGGTGCTCTTAATCGAGTTCCGGGGTGTTCTGTTGTGGCGTTTAAACAGACTTCATAGTCTTGATTTTTGGCACTCATTTGCCAGTTTCCCCAAGGTTCGATTTGCCAATTGACTTCAGAATTCCAAGGGACAAATTCATAGAATTTACCTTGATAATGAATGCCAATTAAAGCAACGGATTCTGACCACCATAGCACATCTCGAATTCCTCCTCCGGCTGTTAATGCTAAATCAGGTTCTCCGTCAAAACTATTACAATTGACCCAAAACCATTGTTTCGGAAAACTGCCTCCCCAATTTTTTTCACTGTAGGCGGGAGCATTTTCAAACTGATATATTTTTCCATTCCAATCAATCCAACCTGTGGCTAAACCATGCGCCATTAAAATTTGCCATCCGGGTTCAAATATTTGTAAAGATGATAACCATCCGGCGGTTGATTGTTGCGGTTTTTGAGGATTTCCCCATCCATAAATCGGTTGAATATTATATTGCCAATTACAATATTGAGAAGTCCCAGGATCGGCTAATTTCCCTTGATGTAAGGTGGCTGTTCCTTGATAACCTTGTTGAATAGAATTTTCAAAAATTGCGGGTTCTAAATAGCCAGGAGAAGCCGTTAAATCGGTTTTTCCCCAATGTCCTAATCCTAGTTTATCAGAGGTTGCCCAGAATTTTTTGACATCAGGAAAGGTTCGACATAAATAACCATCATCTGGCCCTAAAATTTGCGCCCCGCCTCCACTTTGGGGTTGATTTCCGCTCGGATCTTCGATAGAATACATAAAGGCAAAGGTCTGTTTTTCTTGAGGTAATGTAACTCGATAGTACCAGCCTTCAAAAAAACGGCGATCGCTTCCATCCCAATGATAGCCACTATGGGGTGTTTGTAAATTGTTCAATGGGCGATTAAAATTAAACATCTAAATCCTACACAAATAAACGATCAAAACCCATTAAAATTATAGTAAAATAAGGGATAAAAATCAAAATCGTAGTCAGTCCTTCACGACTCCCTTTCCTCTTAAATTAAGAAAGCCCTTCAGGGCTTACTACAGTTTATTTAGGATTAATAAGGGTTGGTTAACAGAAATAGTTAATCCCTAAACAGGCTGTTAACAGTTAACCGTCAACCGTCAACAGCCAACCTCTGATTTCAATTTCCTCTGGAGGCTTTAACATTGGGTACAGCAGAGCCATAATTGACTCGACAACCCAAATTAAATAAACTGGAACTACATTCTAAAGGGACAACCTGATCACCTAATAATGCACTACAACTAACATAATTATCATTATTAGTATCTTTCAAAACACATTCAATTGGTCTTGCACCTGAACTACTTGTCCACATTTTCATTCCCAGTTCTGCTACATAATGCTGATAAAAGAAGGCAAAAATTCCCCCTCCTAAAAGCACAATTGCCAATAATGTAATTCTGACTTTCCAACTGCTCAGAATATTTCCCACAAACCCTTTAATACTGTTCAGTATCGATGTTGTCATCGGGGTTGGTGTATCTACAGGTTGATTTTCTGTCATCTTTCTTCCTCTAAAATAATTGCTGCTGAGGTTAAACCCAGTTTAAGTTTAACGCTCAGGGTCTTACTTTCGTATTTTAACTGACTTTATTGAAGTTTAGAATAGATTGACATCAATAGGTATAGGAATTTTTATGGACATCAGATCAAAACACCCCCTGCTATTCTGCTTGAATTTTTTCTAATAATTTATAAAAGGGTTGCCAATTATCCTCAACGGTAATCGGTTCCCATATTGCCTCAATTTCAGGACGAATCATCACAACTTGAGGATTATAGTATTTTAATCGTTGTTTGATTTCATCCAGTTCAGGATAGGAAAACATTTGTAAATGATGATAATATTTTTGTCTCCAACTATCTAAATGTTTCATCGGTTCAGCATCTTTTAAAATATTCTGGGGTTGGTCTTGCCACTGATAACAAAACTGTTCTCGCAGTTGAATAAAAAAGTCAGGATAGCTCATCAGATTATCCTTGAGTAAATCAATCGTAATTTGCAATAATTCCTCTGCTTCTGGGGTGGGAAGTTGGGAAAATCCCAAACGATTAATCATTCGTTGACGGTAGAATTCTCGATAATATTGTTGAAATGGGGCTAACCCGGCTTGGAGTTCTTCTAAAGCCATGACTAGGGATAACGGTTTTTGTAATAACTCTAAATTTCCCTCACAGATAAAGGGTTGATTCCCATAACAATATAATCCCCCATAATCAAAATAGGCGGCGGTAAATCGGAGGCTATAATGAGGCATAAAAGCGTAGGGGCCATAATCAAAACTTTCCCCGGTAATTGACATATTATCGGTATTTAAGACCCCATGACAAAACCCTGAAGCCATCCATTGTGCGGTTAATTCTGCCACTCGTTTGACTAATTCTGCATAAAACAAAGCATAGCGATCGCCTTCTGATTTTAAATCAGAATAATAACAATTAATCACATGATCTAACAAGGTTTTGATTAAATCTTTCTGTTTCAAATAGTGCAACCGTTCAAAGGTTCCGAAACGAATATGAGAGCGACTAAACCGCACCATAACAGAAGATCGGGTGGGGGAAGGTTCATCTCCTCGCCACAGTTGTTCCCCGGTTTCAATTAAGCTTAAACATCGAGAGGTTTTTATCTTCATCCGATGCAACATTTCGGCGGCTAAAACTTCGCGCACGCCACCTTTTAACGTGAGTCTGCCGTCGGCATTTCGAGAGTAGGGAGTGTTTCCCGATCCTTTTGTACCAAAATCGTATAATTCCCCATCTATTCCCCGCATTTGGCCATATAAAAACCCCCGTCCATCCCCCAAATAGGGATTATATTCTCCAAATTGATAGCCGTGATAGCGCATCGCCAGTAACGGCCGCACGGTTTCAAATTTGCCAAAGGCTTCGATAAAATGGTCGTCTGTAACGGTTTCGGGGTTGAGTCCTAACTGGGTTAAGACCCCATGATTGCGAAACCGGAGTAAATGTGCAGGGAACTCCGCCGCCGTCACAATATCCGAATAGTCACCGCCTAACGCCTCAAATGCGGGTTCATAGTCGAGGTGCAGGAACGGATTAGACATAAAATCCCCAATTGTAATCTATTGACAATATTAACCCTATTTTGCCAAATTGTCAATTTATTATGCAGAAAAATCTTAGATCAGGTATCAATTATCAAGGGATAGATGTTATTATTTTTGAGGAATCATTAACGGCATCTCGATACTTTTAAATCAACTAATTCAACAGGATGGAAACAAATGACTGATTTAATCAAGGCAATTCAAACCGGAGAAATTGATCAAGTTAAAACAGCTTTAAGTCAAAACCCTGATATTAATGCTCAGGATGAACAGGGAAATACAGCATTAATTACCGCTATTAATTTAGGACAAAAACAAATTGTGCAACTGTTATTAGATTCCGGTGCAGATGTTAATGCTTCCGATAATGATGGTTGGACTCCTTTGATGGAGGCGGCGGCGAGTGGTGACTTAGAAATCGTACAGTTATTATTAGATTCCGGTGCGGAGGTTAACGCTAAAACCAATTTTGATTTAACGGTATTAATGGCAGCCGCAGGAAGTGGACATAAACCGATTGTAGAATTATTATTAAATCGGGGTGCAGATTTAAGAGCAAAAGATCAAAATAATTGGACAGCCTTAATTTGGGCGTCTTCCGAGAAACATACAGAGGTTGTGGAATTAATTAAACAATTTCGAGATCAGGATTAAATTTCCCGATGGATGTAATTTAACAACAAAGACACCAAGACACAAAGAAGTTGTCAACACGCTCCCGGTTGATGGCGATAACATTTGCGATCGCTATTTTATGTAAAGTCAATTTCCGTGATCAAAAACTGGGTTTTTTGCTGTTGTTTGTCTATCAAAACCTATAGTAAGTCTAAATGGGTTGTACAAAGAAATAATAGGGTTAATCACCGATTTTGCTTATGCCTACTACACCGGAAAATTTGCAACAGTTTGTTAATTATTGTCAACAGTATATTACTGGGGATGAAAAGGGACAGGCACAAATATTTTTAGATCGTTTTTTTCAGGCTTTTGGATATGAAGGTGCATTACAAGCGGGTGCAACTTTTGAACAACGCATTGAAAAAGCTGGGAAATCAGGAAATATGGGGTTTGCTGATTTACTCTGGAAAAATCATGTTTTAATTGAGATGAAAAAACGGGGAAGCAATCTTCAAGATCGAGACTATCGTACCCAAGCTGAACGATATTATATTAGAATTAAAAAAAGCGATCGCCCTCGTTATGTCATTTTATGTAACTTTGATGAATTTCATGTTTTTGATTTTGATAACCAACCGGACGATCCTGTTGATATAATCGGGTTACAAGATTTACCAAAACGCATTCCAGCTTTTAGCTTTCTGGAGGCGAAAAATCTCCGCCCTCAGTTTAAAAATAATCAAGTTGAAATTACAGAAAAAGCAGCCAGACGCTTAGGAGATGTTTTACATTCTTTATTAGAAAGAGGTGAAAGAAATAATTTTAGAAAATATACTTCCATCCAAGCACAACACTTTGTTTTACAGTCTGTTTTAGCCATGTATGCGGAAGATATTGGTTTACTTCCTCCGGCAATGTTTACCCGTTGTTTACAAGATTGTCTGGAAAATCAAGGTAATTCCTATGATATTTTAGGCGGATTATTTCAAGCAATGAATCAAACCGGGGTTGTACCCGATGGACGCTATGAAGGCGTACAATATTTTAATGGCGGATTATTTGATGAAATTCATCCGATTCAGTTAGAATATGGGGAGTTAAGTTTATTATTGGCCTGTGCGGGTCAAGATTGGAGTAAAGTCCGTCCTTCTATTTTTGGAAATTTATTTGAAGGTGCTTTGAATTATACAGATAAAACTAAGGATAAATCCCAACAACAACGTCATGCTCATGGAATTCATTTTACCTCTGAAGCTGATATTAGAAGTATTGTATTACCGACAATTCGGGAATATTGGGAAGATAGAATTAGTGAAGCTAATACCTTAAAGGAGTTACAATTATTATATCATGAATTAATCAATTATAAAATTCTTGATCCGGCTTGTGGATCGGGGAATTTTCTCTATGTTGCTTATCAAGAGTTAAAATATATTGAGACAATACTCTTGGAGAAAATAGCCAATTTTGAGGATATTTCTGTTTATACTCAAAAGGTCAGTCCTCAACAATTTTATGGCATGGATATTAACGCCTTTGCTGTGGAATTGGCAAAAGTTACGTTAATGATCGGTAGAAAAGTTGCTATTGATCAATTAGGGTTAAATGAGTCTTCGTTACCATTGGATACTTTGGATCAGAATATTATTTGTGCTGATGCTTTATTTACCGATTGGGTGCAAGCGGACGTGATTATTGGAAATCCTCCGTTTTTGGGAGGTAAAAAGTTAAGAAGTGCTTTAGGTGATGACTATGTAGAAAAATTAAAACGAAAATTTCCTGAAGTAGAAGGACAACCAGATTTTTGTGTATTTTGGTTTAGAAAAACCGCCGATATTTTAGGAAAAAATGGGCGATCTGGTTTAGTTGGTACTAATTCTATTTCTCAAATTACGGGAAGAAAAGCAAGTTTAGATTATGTAGTAGAAAAGGGCGGAATTATTTATCATGCTGTTTCTACACAAATTTGGTCAGGAGATGCAAATGTTCACGTTAGTATTGTTAATTGGTCAAAAGAAAACCCCTCATATTTTATTTTAGATGGTCAAAATGTAGCTGCTATTTCTACTGCATTAAAATCAGAAATAGCTGTTAATACCGCCCAAACTTTATCAGCTAATAAAAATATGTCTTTTGAAAGTTGTCAATTAGCAGGAAAAGGTTTTATTATTGATGAAGAAACTGCACAGAATTGGATAAAAAAAGATCAGAAAAATCAAGATGTGCTAAAAATTATGGTGGACGGAAAAGGTTTAATTTATCCTTTTTCTACAAAAGATTGGGTTATAGATTTTAATAATATGTCCATTGAAGAAGCATCAGAATATGAGTTACCTTTTGCAAGAGTGAGAGAAAAAGTAAAACCTGAAAGAGAAGAATCACGAGAAAAATCAAGAAGGGAAAAATGGTGGTTATTTAGCAGACCTAGACCGGCAATGAGAAAAGCATTACAAGGATTATCTTGTTATTTTGCTATTCCTAAAATTGTTAAATATATTATGTTTACTCCTGTAGATATTTTAATTTTACCCTGTGAAGCAAATATGGTCATTGCATCAGATGATTATTATATTTTAGGAATATTAACATCAAAAATTCATAGAATCTGGGTGAAAGCACAAAGTTCTACATTAGAAGATCGTACAAGATATACTAATACTACCTGTTTTGAAACTTTCCCATTTCCCCAAAATCCTGATAAAAATATAGTAGAAAAAATCAGAAAAACAGCATTAGAATTACATGAATATCGTAGTCAAGAAATGGATAAAAAAGGCTGGGGAATTACTAAAATCTATAATGAATATTACCATGAACCTGCATCAAAACTCTATAAATTGCATCAAAAACTAGATCAGTTAGTTATGGAAGCCTATCATTTTAAATCCGAGGATAATATTTTAGAAAAACTCTTAGAATTAAATCAGGAATGTGCAGAAAAAGAAAATCGGGGAGAGGTTGTGATTGGTGCAGTTGCTAGGTGATTTTTGAAGTCACCACAAAGGCACTAAGACACTAAGGATGATCAGGCACTAGAATTATCTGGTATTAAGAATAATTCCTGAGAAATAAAAGGTGCAGAAAGTCAATAAATGTGAAAAATTATGACATTTTTCTTGTCGAATTGTTGCGAAGGGTAATCCCACCTGCCCAGAATACCCGTTTTCTGGTAAGAATACTCAAAGGTAAGCCCTGAGGATCTGGCGATGCCCATAGCAGATCAGCAGACGAAAAAGGAACAAATTAAGATATGTTTACTTATGTAAAACCCGCCATTAGACACATCAAGCCGGAGAACCTGAACGGGCGACAACTGATGAAAGTCGTCTATGTGGTGTTAGAAGCGCAATATCAAAGCGCCTTATCGGCGGCAGTGCAGTCTATTAACAAAAATAACCCTAATGTCGCGATCGAAATTAGCGGTTATTTGATCGAGGAGTTACGATCTCCCGAAAACTACGAAAGTTTTAAACAAGATTTATCCCAGGCTAATATATTTATAGCCTCCCTGATTTTTATTGAAGATTTAGCGGATAAACTCGTTGAGGCTGTAGCCCCCTATCGGGATACACTGGATGTGGCGGTGGTTTTCCCCTCCATGCCACAAGTGATGCGTCTCAACAAGATGGGGACGTTTTCCATGGCGCAACTGGGACAAAGCAAAAGTGCGATCGCCCAGTTTATGAAGAAACGTAAAGAACAGTCTGGTAGTTCTTTCCAAGATGCTATGCTAAAGTTGCTGCAAACTTTGCCCAAAGTCCTGAAATATCTACCGATGGACAAAGCTCAGGATGCTCGCAACTTTATGTTATCCTTCCAATATTGGTTAGGGGGTTCTTCTGAAAACCTGGAAAACTTCCTACTGATGTTAGGATCAAAATATGTCTTTAAGGGCAAAGAAAAACTCCAATTTGCCGATCCTGTAACTTATCCCGATATGGGAATATGGCATCCCCTGGCGCCGAAAATGTTCGAGGACGCCACAGAATATTTCCAGTGGAATAATAGCCGCGACGATATTTCCGACGATCAAAAAGATCCCCTCGCTCCCTGTGTGGGGTTAGTGTTGCAACGGACTCACCTGGTAACAGGAGATGATGCCCATTATGTAGCAATGGTACAGGAACTCGAAGCATTAGGGGCGCGAGTTTTACCTGTGTTTGCGGGAGGGTTGGACTTTTCTAAACCTATTGATGAGTATTTCTGGGATAACCCCCCGAAAGGTATTCCACCCCAAACTATTGTTGATACAATTGTGTCGTTAACGGGTTTTGCCTTAGTAGGTGGCCCGGCTCGACAGGATCACCCGAAGGCGATAGAATCGTTAAAACGGCTGAACCGTCCCTATATGGTGGCTTTGCCTTTAGTCTTCCAAACCACTGAAGAATGGGAAGAAAGTGATTTAGGTCTGCATCCGATCCAAGTGGCGCTGCAAATTGCTATTCCTGAACTTGATGGTGCCATTGAACCGATTATTATATCAGGACGGGATGGAACAACGGGGAAAGCGATCGCCTTACAAGACCGGATCGAAGCGATCGCCCAACGTGCCTTAAAATGGGCTAATCTGCGGAAAAAACCCAAATTAGACAAAAAAGTTGCTATTACCGTCTTTAGTTTCCCCCCGGATAAAGGAAATGTCGGGACGGCGGCTTATTTGGATGTGTTCGGGTCTATTTATCAAGTGCTGAAAGCCTTACAGGGCAATGGCTACGATATTCAAAACCTGCCCGAGTCCGCCGAGAAACTGATGCAGGAAGTCATCCACGACGCCACCGCCCAATATCAAAGTCCCGAATTAAATGTCGCCTATCGGATGTCCGTGAGCGAATATGAGCAGTTAACCCCCTATTCTGAACGCTTAAATGAGAATTGGGGGCCACCACCGGGAACCTTAAACAGCGACGGCGAGAATTTATTGATTTTCGGCAAACAGTTTGGGAATGTGTTTATCGGAGTTCAACCTACCTTCGGCTATGAAGGCGACCCGATGAGGCTGTTGTTCTCCCGGTCAGCCAGTCCCCATCATGGCTTCGCCGCCTACTATACCTATTTAGAAAAAGTCTGGCAAGCCGACGCAGTATTACACTTCGGCACGCATGGATCGTTAGAGTTCATGCCCGGCAAGCAAATGGGAATGTCGGGAGAGTGCTACCCCGATAATTTAATTGGTAGTATTCCTAACTTGTATTACTACGCCGCCAATAACCCCAGCGAAGCCACCATCGCCAAACGGCGCAGTTATGCCGCCACAATTTCTTATTTAACTCCGGCTGCGGAAAACGCTGGGTTATATAAAGGTTTGAAAGAACTTAACGAGTTAATTGGGTCTTATCAAACCCTAAAAGATAGCGGTCGGGGTGTGGCAATTGTTAACACAATTATGGATAAGTCCCGGTTGGTGAATTTCGACCAAGATATTACCCTTCCCGAAACCGATGCGGCGGAGTTAACCCCCGAAGCACGGGATCATATTGTTGGCCAGGTATATCGGCGGTTAATGGAAATTGAGTCGCGGTTGTTACCCTGTGGTTTGCACGTTATTGGTAAACCCCCAACGGCAGAAGAAGCGATTTCAACTCTGGTAAATATCGCCAGTATTGATCGAGAAGAAGATAATCTTCTCAGTTTACCCCGAATTATTGCCAATAGCCTCAACCGCGATCTTGAGGAACTGTACTCTAACAATAACTTAGGGTTGTTAGCGGATGTGGAGTTGTTACAAAAAATCACTGAAGCTTGCCGCGCAGCACTTATCGCCTTAGTTAACGAACAAACCGACGCCGAGGGACGGGTTTCTTTAGTCTCCAAACTCAACTTCTTCAATATGGGTAAAAAAGCACCCTGGGTTGAAGCACTGCATGAGTTCGGTTTTACCAAGGTTGACCCCGAACCCATTAAACCGTTATTTGAGTATTTGGAATTCTGCTTACAACAAATTTGCGCCGATAACGAGTTGGGCTCCTTGCTGCGGGCGTTGGAAGGAGAATATATCATCCCAGGGCCGGGAGGCGACCCCATCCGTAACCCCGATGTCTTACCGACGGGCAAAAATATGCACGCCCTCGATCCCCAGTCCATCCCCACGGCGGCGGCAGTTAAATCTGCCCAAATCGTCGTAGAACGGCTGTTAGAACGGCAAAAGGTCGAAAATGGTGGAAATTACCCCGAAACCATCTCCGTCGTCCTCTGGGGAACCGATAACATCAAAACTTACGGTGAGTCCCTAGCTCAAGTTATGTGGATGGTGGGGGTTAAACCTGTAGCCGATGCCTTGGGACGGGTGAATAAGTTGGAGTTAGTCTGTTTAGAAGAATTGGGACGGCCTCGAATTGATGTGGTGATCAACTGTTCTGGGGTGTTCCGCGACTTATTTATTAACCAAATGGCGCTATTAGATAAAGCGGTAAAAATGGCAGCCGAATCTGATGAACCGTTGGAAATGAATTTTGTTCGCAAACACGCTTTAGAACAGGCGAAGGAGTTAGGAGTATCGGTAAGACAAGCCGCAACCCGGGTGTTTAGTAATGCCTCCGGTTCCTATTCTTCTAACGTCAATTTAGCCGTTGAAAATAGCAGTTGGGAACAGGAATCTGAGTTACAGGAAATGTATTTAAAGCGTAAATCTTTTGCTTTTAATTCAGATAATCCGGGGATGATGGAACAGGATCGAAATATCTTTGAGTCGGCGTTAAAAACCGCAGAAGTCACGTTCCAAAACTTAGATTCTTCGGAAATTAGTTTAACGGATGTCTCCCATTATTTCGATTCTGACCCGACGAAATTAATTGCCAATTTACGCAAGGATGGCAAAAAACCGACCTCTTATATTGCGGATACGACAACTGCAAATGCACAGGTGCGGACGTTATCGGAAACGGTGCGTTTGGATGCACGAACAAAACTTCTAAACCCGAAATGGTATGAAGGAATGTTATCTCATGGTTATGAAGGAGTGCGGGAATTATCTAAGCGCCTGGTTAATACAATGGGATGGAGTGCTACAGCCGGAGCGGTGGATAATTGGGTTTATGAGGATGTGAATGAAACGTTTATTCAAGATGCAGAAATGCAGAAGCGTTTGCTGAACTTAAACCCCCATTCTTTCCGTAAGATTATTAGCACCTTGTTAGAAGTTAATGGTCGCGGCTATTGGGAAACCAGCGATGAGAATTTAGATCGTCTCCGGGAGTTATACCAAGAAGTTGAAGACCGTATTGAAGGGATTGAATAAACGATAGGGGTAGGTTAAACGCCTACCCTTCGTTTTCAGGACGTTAAAATGTCTAAGGTTGAATTTACACCACAAGTGAAAGGTGTAAAAATTCTAATTCCTCAAGGGTGTATTACTTACAGGACTTACGCAGCTACGCATAGCGTAGCGTAGCCCTGTATGGAAAATCGCGTTTTCTAACTCCTGGGTATGGAACCCAACTGAACAATTTAAAAACAGACAATAATCAATGTTAAAATAGGAAGATAATATCTTCTTG
>CAITND010000018.1 GCA_903893625.1 uncultured Oscillatoriales cyanobacterium | reverse complement strand
TTTACGAACACATCCAATCCAACAGCATCGAATCTATTGACGCACCTTGGAGTGTTGTTGAAGACGAGAGCAACGTTATAAGCAGGTTCCTAACACCTTAATTTTTGTTTTTCTTTACTTTTTGCTATGGCTACTAAAAACCCGTCCTTTTCCCTTGATGATTTTGCCAAAGCCCTAGATCAACACAGTTATGATTTACACAAAGGGCAAATCGTTAAGGGTCAGGTAGAATCATATACCAGCGATGGTGCGTACATTGACATTAAAGGTGCTAAATCTCCAGGTTTTATTCCCAAAAAAGAGATTTCCGTTATAGAAGTTGAGGATATTTCCGAAATTCTCCCGTTAAAAGAAGAGCGAGATTTTCTAATTATTCGAGAACAAAATGCAGATGGTCAAATGTTACTTTCCATCCGACAATTAGAACTTAAACAAGTTTGGGATCAACTCCTTGATATTCAAAACAGTGGTCAATCCCTACAAGCTAGAGTTACCGGAGTGAATCGAGGAGGTGTTACCGTTGAGGTTCATTCTTTGCGAGGATTTATTCCGCGATCGCATCTTTTAGAAAAAGACGATTTAGAATCGTTAGTTGAACAATCCTTAAATGTTAGTATCTTAGAATTAGATGTCGAACGAAATAAACTTGTTTTATCCCAAAGATTAGCCTCTCAATCCATCGGTTTTAGTCAATTAGAAGTCGGTCAACTCGTAGAAGGGAAAGTCATGGGAGTTAAACCCTTTGGTGTTTTTGTAGATATTGAAGGGGTGACGGGGTTAATTCACATTAAAGAAGTTAGTCAAAAATATGTTGAATCTTTACCCCAACTATTTCCCGTCGGTCAAATGATTAAAGCAATGGTGATTAGTTTAGATGAAGGTCGCCATCGGATTTCTCTGTCTACCCGAATTTTAGAAAATTATCCGGGTGAAGTGGTTGAGAAATTATCAGAAGTGATGGAATCTGCTGAAGCTCGTTCTGAACGGGCTAAAAAGTTAATTAATCTGTAATTCAACCTTTAAAAATCCCCCTATATTTTGATTAATTTTAGGGGGAAGCCTCACAATTTAGGGAACAGGAAATAGGGAATAGGGAATAGGGAACAGGGAACAATGATTCATGTTTTAGGGATTGATGGTGGCGGTTCTAAAACGGTTTGTGTGTTAATGAGTGCCGATGGCAAAATATTAGGACACGGACAAGCAGGGCCATCGAATTATCAAACCATTGGAATTGAAGCTGCTAAAATAGCCATTATTTCAGCGATTAAACAAGCGGTTGAACATAGTTTTTTAGCCTTAGAAGGGTTTGTTCCGATTCAAGGGATTAGTTTAGGATTAGCAGGTGTGGGTCGTCCTGAAGATATTAAAATAATCCGCAATTTAATTCAAGAGATTCAAACTCACCCAGAATTACCCATTGACTGGAAATTAACCCCTGAAAATATTATTATTAATAGTGATAGTGTGATTGCCTTAGTGGGCGGTTTAGGTCACTTTGTTGGCATTGTTGTGATTGCGGGAACAGGTTCCCACATATTCGGAAAAAATCATCAAGGAATCACTAAACGAGTCGGCGGTTGGGGATATCTTTTAGGAGATGAAGGTAGTGGTTATGATATTGCAATTCAAGGGTTAAAAGCAACGTTACGTTCTTATGATGGTCGATTAGAATCAACTCAACTGATTCAAAAATTTCAAGACGTTTTAAGTTTAAATTCCATTGAAGAATTAATTCCCGTGGTTTACCGTCAAGGATGGGGAGTTAAAGACATTGCTAGTTTAGCTCCGATTGTGGATCAAGTTGCCGCTTCCGGTGATTCCATTGCTCAAACTATTATTAAAAATGCAGCGAATGAATTAGCATTAGCTACAGAAGTCGCCATTAATCATTTATTTGAACCCACAGAATCCTTTGAAATTGTGGTCATGGGAGGAGTATGGCAAGGATTAGCCAATTTTCGCCGTCAATTTGAAGTTGAAATTAATGCGATCGCACCCTTAGCAAATATTATTTCTCCGCGTCATGAACCTGCTTATGGTGCAGGATTGTTAGCATTAGGAAAACTAACTTAAAATTAAATAAAAACTATACAAAATGCCTACAATACTTGACCCTTTTCAGCTACCATCGTTTCCCTTAGCTGAACGTAAACAATTACCGGATTGTGCAGCTATTTACTTTGCCATAGATGCCAATAACAGAGTTCTCTATGTCGGCAAAGCCAGGAAATTAGTAGCAAGGTGGAAAAATCATCACCGCCTTCACAAGTTAGAAGAAATTGATAAAGAGTGCTGTGTTAGAATCGCTTGGCAAGCATGGAATGAAGAGGACTTAGATGAAGCAGAGAGAAGCTCGATTAAACGGTTCCAGCCACTATTAAATTATACGGAAGTTGAAACACCTACTGTTGTACCATCAGAATTTGTGTTGAGGGATTTTCTGAAAACTTTTTCACGACGGTTGATCATTATTGGAATTGAGCCTAAAACCCCTGATAGGCTACTCAACATTCATCTCAAATACGACTGGAAAGATTGTTCAACTAGGGGAACAGCAGCAAAAATTAAAGAGTATATTAAACAGAATCAGAATCAAAATACAAGCCTTAAATTCAAACGTCATAGGTATAGCCATTTTGATTTATTTGCTGGAGAGGTTTTTCGTCCAGGAAGCAGAGAACAACGAACAAGAACACGACAGCATCGTTCATACAATAACCATTGGGAGTTTGCCTGTAATGGTGTTGTTATTCATATCACGCCTACAGATAACTTTCAAAAATATAAAAATCAATCTCAAGTAACAAAACTGGCTGGAGTAAATTTTCGTGCCGTCATTGAAGAGGTATTTGTTGATGTAGAGAAAAACACTAATTACGAACTTTCTGGGCTGTCTTGTTTTACAAGTGATCCAGTCCCGCTACTCTGGAGCAACTTCTAGCTATCCAAGTTAATCAAACTGATACAGTATTCTGGTTATGGGACGAGATGGCTTAATTGCTGTTGGGGGTGGCGTTAATAGTCTTGACAACGCTCCAAGAAAACCAGGCGGCGATAAGCTGCTACGCAGCTTGATTTAATAAACGGCATTGCCCTTATTTTTAATTTTACGCGACCAATTAATGATTAGCTCTCCTTCATTTAATAATTTATGTAACAACTCTTCTAACTGCTCAACTGATTCAAATAGTCGAT
>CAITND010000017.1 GCA_903893625.1 uncultured Oscillatoriales cyanobacterium | reverse complement strand
GTTTCCGTTTTAAGTTGCGTTCATGTTTAGCAAAGTGTTGGGGATTACTGTATTTGTCTCCATCACTGGTAATGGCAAAATGAGTTAATCCTAAATCAATTCCAATTGCTTTTCCATTAGTTGATGGATTAGGTGCTTCTTGCCCGTCATCAACCAAAACAGATGCGTAATATTTTCCGTCAGGATTCTTTGAAATAGTAACGGTTTTGATTGTGCCTTCAAATTGCCGATGGCGCACACAATAAACCAACCCGATTTTACCTGGTAGTTTTAGGTAATCCCCTTCAAATTTAACGTTTTGGGGATAACTAATTGATTGTCTGCCGTGTTTAGATTTGAATCGAGGTAATCTCGCCCGTTTGTCAAAAAAGTTTTTGTAGGCAGTCGATAAATTTAAAGCGACAACTTGTAAACACACCGACCAAAATTAACTTGGGGGAGTCCATGTATCCCACGCTGATTTCTGGTTATTTTTTTGTAGGCGTGAAATTCAGCGTGGGACTTATCGCTCCCCCAAACCCCCTCGCAAGTTAACCTTTCTCAAAGATGGCAATTGCTTACGATGTTGACGAATTATAGGATGATTTATGTTTAAGTCAATAACCCAAAATTTTCAAAAGTATGCCCCGATCAGAACCAAACGTCTATGATTGCATCATCATTGGTGCTGGACTTTCAGGACTTGTTGCCGCTCGTAATTTACATCGGTCGGGTCAAAATATTTTGTTAATTGAAGCCCGCGATCGGATTGGGGGTCGGATGTACGGTCGGCGACTGGCATCCGGGCAGTGGATCGATCTCGGCGGACAGTGGGTTGGCCCCACACAGGATCGATTCCTAGCCCTACTGGACGAGTATGGAGTGCGTCGTTTTCCTTCTCCTGCTCATGGACGGACAGTGCTGATGTACAACGGGCAACGCTACGAATTCAACGGTTTTTTTCAGGGTTTCTCCGAAGGTGAAATCCCCGGTGTACCTGAAGATGAATGGCAGGATGTCATAGCTGCCTGGGAACGTTTTCAGGAACTCTCGATCGCAATGCCTGCGGGTCATCCCCGCCCAAACGACTCAAACCAACGACTGGACAGTGATACCTTTGCACGGTGGATTCAGGAAAATACCCATACTGCCTTTGGACGCTGGTACTTCTCCTATATCTGTCGTGCAGCCGGTTTCCTTGGCCCTGCTGAACCCAATCAAGTCTCGCTTCTGCACGTTCTCTGGGGACAGAACAGCGCGCCTCAATCTGAATACCCGGAAAAAGAACTCCTGCATGGTGGTGCTGGACAAATTCCCGAAAAAATTGCTGAGGAGTTGGGGGATCGGATTCATCTGAGCGAACCCGTCTTAGGCATTCACCATGATCAAGCCGGGGTTGAAGTTGAAACTGCCCATAACCGCTTTTCAGCCAAGTTCGTCGTTGTTGCCATGCCACCACACCTGGCTGGCCGCATCAACTATGATCCCCCGATGCCACCGATGCGACAACAACTGACCCAACGAGTCCCGATGGGGTGCTGTGCAAAAATCCTCATCTCCTACGACCGCCCCTTCTGGCGAGACCAGGGACTTGCTGGAATTGCAACAGGAAACAGTGAGTGGATTGAACTCTGCGCCGATAGTTCCGATCCTGAGACTGGGGTGGGAGTAATCGCAACCTTTGTGGTGGGCGATCGCTATGGCCGTTGGCGACCGATGAGTGAAGATGATCGCCGTGCGGCTGTCCTTTCTGACCTCGCCATCTACTTCGGCAATGAGGCCCTGTCTGCTGTTACCTACGATGAGGTTGACTGGCCAGGGGAACATTGGACTGGAGGAGGATACGCTGCTTTCATGCCTCCGGGTGTGTGGACAAGCTACGGCGAGGCTCTCACTGCCCCAGTGGGACGGATTTATTGGGCGGGAACAGAGATGGCTGATCGCTGGGCTGGATTCTTCGAGGGTGCAATTCGGACGGGTGAAGCTGCGGCTAAATCAGTTATCAGTTGTCAGTAATCAGTTATCAGTTGTCAGTAAAAACAGGGGAAAATAGCAATTTCTTGTAATTCCCCTGTTTTCGGTTAAAACTTACGATTTCCCATTCCCGTTACTCGTTGCTAAAATCCGTTCTGTTAACTTCTCAGGAACCTCCTGTAAATGATCAAATTGCCAATTAAAATAACCCACTCCTAACGTTAAAGAACGCAATTCTACAATTAAATCCTGCATTTCTGACTGGGGAATATAGGCAGAAATTTTATCCCATCCCTTCCAGTTTGACATCGGTTCAAAGCCTAAAATTTGCCCCCGACGTCCGGTAATTAACTGAAACATTTGGGAGGTAAAATCACTCGGCGCACAAATTTCAACGGAAGTAATCGGCTCTAATAAAACGGGTTCACATTTCTCCATTCCTGACTGCATCGCTAACCGAGCAGCTTGTTTAAATGCCTGTTCTGAACTATCCACATTATGATAGGAACCATTAGTTAAAGTCACCGCTATATCTACTACTGGGAAACCTAACGGCCCCTGTGCTAAATACTCTCGGACTCCAACTTCCACACCGGGAATATATTGACGCGGAACCACACCGCCCACAATGCTTTCATGAAAATTAAATCCTTCCCCACGACCTTGAGGTTTAATATCTAAATACACATCCCCAAACTGTCCGTGACCGCCACTTTGATGTTTATAACGGCCGTGGGAATTCGTTGTTTTGCGAATGGTTTCTTTATAGGGAACACGGGGTAAATGAGTCACCATTGGTAAATTATATTTACGCCGTAACCGATCTAAGGTGACTTGCAAATGAATTTGCCCTTGACCCCACAAAATAATTTCATGGGTATCACTATTTTGTTCCCAACTCAACGCCGGATCTTCATCTAACATTTTAGATAAAGCCGCACTAATTTTAACCTCATCTTTACGATTTTCTGGAGTAATTGCCCAGCCATAAACCGCAGGTAATAGAGTTGCTTTCGGTAAGGGATTTTTTAATTGATTAGGTTCGGTTGTTAAGGTATCTCCCGTTTGAATTCCTTCCATCCGTGCCAAGGCAATAATATCTCCAGTTTTTGCCTTTTGTACACCTTGGGTTTGTTGTCCGGTCATCCGATACATTCCCCCCGGTCGTACCCCGTTTAAAGTCATCCCTTCGCTGAGTTCCCCCTGCCAAACCCGCACCAGGGAGAGTTTACCGCCTTGGGGGGTGTAATAGGTTTTGAGAACTTGGGCTATGGGCAACCCTTCCGTTGATTTTATCCCCCGTCGTCCGGCGGTAATGGCGGGTTCGGGTGCTTCTCGAACCAAAGCATCCAACAACGCCCGCACTCCATGATCCTGTTCTGCAACCCCAATTAACACCGGAACAATTAAATCCGCCCCTAATTCCATTTTTAAATCTTTAACAATTTCGTCTTCAGGCGGTTCAATTTCTTCTAACAATTCTTCTAACAAATGATCGTCAAAATTAGCTAATTCCTCTAACATCGCTTGACGGGCAAGGTGTTCAGCTTCTTTAAGAGATTCTGGAAAGGGTACGGGATCAGAGGGTGCACCCGGATGATAATGGTAGGCTTGTTCGGTAATTAAATCAATAAAACCCACCAATTGTTCGCCGTTTCCAATGGGATATTGTTGGGGAATAATGGGACGAGTGGAAACCACTTTTAAGGCGTTTAATAATTCCGTAAAACTGTTAACGCAGCGTTCCTCATCGGTACAAACCCGATCCATTTTATTAATAAAAACCAGGTGGGGAATTTCCCAGTCATCCAAGAATTTGAACAGAGGAGATAAGGTTAAAATCCGGCCGGGATCAGCTTCACAGACAACAATAGCTAACCCGGTTCCGATGATAGCATTATAGGTTTCTTGGGCAAATTCCACAGAACCCGGACAGTCTAAAAATGTAAAGCAAATGCCGCCATATTCGATACTGGCGGCATTCACTTCTACACTCATATTCCGTTCCCGTGCTTCTGGGGAACTATCTCCGACCCTGTTGCCATCTTTTGCTGTTCCTTTACGAGTTGTGACTCCCGTTACTGATAGAATGCTTTCTAAAAGCGTGGTTTTTCCACTTAAATAGGGGCCAACAATTGCGACATTCCGACTGTTTGTGATAGTTTCTTGCATCGTTTTTCTCCACAAATATCAATTACAACTTTTGAGGTTTCATCCCTCAAAATCAGGATCAACCGTTGAGGATGGGGTTCCAAAAATTAAGGAATTGTTAAATTTAACGAATCCGTTGGCTGTGGATGGATATCTATTAAATCGGTTCAGTTGGGACTTGGTGCTACTCCTTTTAAATTCCGGTTTCTTGATTCGCTTACTTTTTAATTTATAGTGTTTTTGCCACAATTTAACATTTTGTTAATCAAAAAAAACATTGTGAACTTATTACAACTTTTGTAAATTAATATTAAGTTAATGGAGCTAAGGATTTAAACAAGCTCGTTGTTGGGCTTTAGCCCTAATTAGGAGTGGGTTCAAGCTCAACAACGAATGTTAAGCAGGTTCAGCTAATAGCGGTTCTAATTTTCCGGCTCCATCTAATTGATACAGATCATCACAGCCACCAATATGTTGATTATTAATAAATATTTGGGGAACAGTGCGCCGTCCATTCGCCCGTTCTGCCATTTTAATTCGGGCGGGATCATCGCCATCAATTTTATATTCTGTGAAATTAACCCCTTTCCACCACAACAATAGTTTAGCTCGAATACAAAAGGGGCAAGTTTGCCAAGTATAGATTTCAACGTTAGCTTGATTTCGTTCAGGATGGCGACCTAATAAAGCATTGAGAGCATCTAACATAATAGAATTCCTTTGTATAAACTAACTCTAATCTTAACTTTAACCTATTTCTAATCTTAGGATTGCGATCGCTAAAAATTTAATTAAAAATCATAATTAAATCGTTTTAGTTTAGCTTTCATCTTATTAATTAGCTTAAATTCTTTCAAAATTAATCCATAATAATGCAAGGTAAATAAAAGATTAATGGCAAAAAATCCCAACGTTAAAATAAATCTAAATACCGTTGAGAAGTTGAGTTCAGAAATCATTGTAAAAACGGAAAAGATAATTGAGCAAAGCCCAAATCCAGCAGCAAATGAACTCAGAATCAGTAAACGCACTTTAGCCATTGTTAAGGGGCATTATTGAATAAAAATTAAGTTATGCAGGGAACAGCGATCACGGATTTAAGAGGATTTCACGGATTTCACGGATTTTAATCTGTGTTATAGCAGGGAACACCGCAGGAAAAGAGGGACACCAGTTTAGGTTTTAACATCAGTCTTTGTCCTAACTTCCTGGGTGACTCCTTAACTACTTAGGTTGATCTCTGATTTTTAATTTGCAACATAACCTTCCCTTAACAATGTTGCTTAGGGGAATCTGTTTGTAGCAAACTCTTGGCTGATTGATACAAGTACCGGATCAAACTCGTTATTACTATACAGCGAAATTATAATAGATGGCTAAACGGAACGGAGTTTTTTCAACATTTCCAGACAAGGGCTTTCTATCAACCTTTGGGAGTCAATGGCAACTATAACACTCTGTTACCCTTGACCCCAGACAAAAAGCCCAAACCCTGCAACATCTGGCAATTCTGAGTTACATTTTCTCTAATTCCTTTTTCAATGCCTCCAATTCATCATCCACAGGAATAGAACTTTTGGCTGTTGTTTGTCCGGGGGGTAGAGACTGGGGAGCCGGAGCACCGGAAATCTGAGCTTTCAGGGCCATTAATTCATCATCCACATCGTTTGCTCCTCCCAACGCCGCAAATTTGCTTTCCAAATCTGAACCCCCCAGTTCTGCTGCGGCTTGAGAACGGGCTTCTAAGGTCAACACTTTTTCTTCCATGCGTTCAAAAGCTGCCGATGCTCCACTGGGATTAATATTCCCCAATAGGCCTTGTAACTGTTCGTTGGCTTTTGCCGCTTGCGCCCGGGCTTTGAGCATATTCTTCTTGGTTTTGGCCTCGGAGATTTTGCTCTCTAACTGAATTAAATTGCGTTTGAGCGCATCCACCTGACCCAAGGTTTGATCCAAAGTCAGTTTCATTGTATTAGCCGTTTCCATGTAGCCTTTTTTGCGCTGCAAGGCTTCTCTGGCTAAATCTTCCTCCCCTTTCCGCAGGGCTAACTCGGCACGAGATTGCCATTGGTTAGCCTGGGACATGGCTTGATTATATTGTTGTTCGGTGCGCTTTTGATTGGCGATCGATTGAGCAACAGCCTGACGCAACTGCACCAGGTCTTCCTGCATATCAAGGATCGCCTGTTCCAGAATTTTCTCTGGATCTTCGGCTTTATTGACTAGATCATTCAAATTGGCTCTAACAAGACGGCTAATGCGATCAAATAATCCCATGACGCTGTTCTTCCTTTGACGGTGTACGGTTCTGTGATCACTTCTGTCTACAGTGTGAACTACCCACACTTCTCTACGAGTAAGTGTGGGCTTCCAGTTTCAACGGGAGGGGCATCTGAAGAAACAGAAGTTTGCTCAGACGACTTACACCCCCTCAACATAGCAGTATCGCTGGTTCCCAACGACAAAACTTGTACTGAGCATAGTCGAAGTATCCGCAAGGCTTCATTTTTGATATTGATGGAAGCATTAATATCTCGGTCATGGGTTGTTTGACAATGTTCACAAGTCCAACTTCTAACATCAAGCGGTAAACTCCCCACTTGATTTAGACAGACATGACAAGTTTTAGAAGACGGGAAAAATCTATCAACTTCGATATAGGTTTTCCCTTCTTTTTCGGCTTTATACTTCAACATTGTACAGAACATTCCCCAACCACAATCACTAATTGCCTTGGCTAATTTAGGGTTTTTAACCAGATTTTTAACCCCCAGATCTTCTACAGCAATCACTTGGTTTTCGTTCACTATCTTGCGGGATAGCTTGTGTAGAAAATCTTCTCGACAACGAGAGATGTTAGCGTGAACTTTGGCTACTTTTAATCTAGCCTTTTGTCTACTATTACTTCCTTTCTGTTTTCGAGAAAGTTTTTGTTGTTTCCGTTTTAAGTTGCGTTCATGTTTGGCTAAGTGTTTAGGATTACTGTATTTGTCTCCATCACTGGTAATGGCGAAATGAGTTAATCCTAAATCAATCCCAATTGCTTTTCCATTGGTTGATAGGTTGGGTGTTTCCTTGCCGTCATCAACTAAAACAGAAACATAGTATTTGCCATCAGAATTTTTGGAAACAGTAACAGTTTTGATTGTCCCTTCATAAGGACGGTGACGCACACAATAAACCAGCCCCACTTTACCTGGTAGTTTCAGGTAATCCCCTTGAAACTTAACATTTTGGGGATAACTGATTGATTGTCTACCGTGTTTGGATTTTAATCGAGGTAATCTCGCCCGTTTTTCAAAGAAGTTCTTGTAAGCTGTGGATAAATTGAGAGCGACGACTTGCAAACATTGAGAATAGGCATCTGTTAGCCAAGGATATTCCTTTTTAAGTTGAGGTAACAATCCTTGAATTACTGTTCTTGATAAGCCTTTTCCTGTTGTTTTATAGGTTTCTTGGCACAAGTTCAGGGTATAATTCCAATACCAACGGCAACAGCCAAAGCTTTTAGCTAAGGATGTTTGCTGCTCAATCGTTGGATAGATCCGGTATTTGTACGCCTGAAACATTGTTGCTTTCAAAACCCTTTAATAAAGTCTAGCATGACATTTTTAATTTTGTCGGTCAATCCCGACCCAAATTAACTTGGGGGAGTCCCCCAAACCCTCTCGTACAAACCCCCTCGTAAGTTAACGCTACTATTAGCTGTTGACTGGTAGGGGCGGGGTTTCCCCATCCCTACGACTGATTACTGTTTGGGAACATCATAATAGGCGGTAATGCCTTGGACTTGTAATTCATCCCGCAGACGTTTGGCTCCGGCGGCATCGGTTAAAGCCCCCACTTGAATTTTTTTCCCGGTTTTGAACTCGGCAATATAAGCATCAGCAATCACTTCTTTAGCCTGTTCAAAGGAACGTTGATCACTATAATCCAGGACAACATAATAATAACCATCCTGGGATTTAATCGGTTCCATTGCTTTCGGGGGGGTGGGTGCAGTCGCTACCCTTTGGGTCGCACCGCCACCCGGTTGCAGTTTGGGGGTTGTTGTTGCTTGTCCTGTAACCGGGGGGACAGCAGGAGGAGCAGGGACAACAGGGGTTACGGGTTTTTTGGGTAATAGTTCCTGACTGAGATTATTCAAACCGGGGTCAGTCGGGGATGTGAGGTTATTCGTGGGTGCGGGTAAGGTTGTGGCAGGACTAGGGGGTAGTGGAGGGGCGACGGAAGGCATCGATACCGCATTGGGACTGGGATTAATATGGCTTAAGGTATCTAAATCCAAGTTCACAAATTCTTTAGCCGCCAAGTTGGGAGAGAGGGAATCTGGAGCCGGGAGTGAGGTTTCCGTTGAGGCGGTTGTTGGGGGAGTGGGAGGATTAGGGTTAGTGGTTGGGGTGGGGGTTGGGAAAAACCGATTTAACCCTAAGCTGGTGCGACCGGACGGGGAAGAGATCACATAGCTTAAAGCCGTACAAGATAACAAAAATAGGAACATTGAGGCAATTCCTACCGGAGTTAATAGACTGGCCATTAAACTCCGTTTTTCCGATGGGTTACGCCGTTCTTCTATACTTTTGATCAGGGCTTCCGTTGATTCTAAATATCCGTTTGATGGCGTTGAAGTTGGGGCGGGTGATTTTAAGGTAAAACTAACCCCAGGCTCACTACCATTGGTTTTAGAAGCATTAGTTCCCAGAGGTTGGCTCGTAACAGCCAAGGGCGCAGGTTTAGCCGGAACAACCGTTTCCCAGCCAGAAGGTTGAGCTTGGGGTTCAAATAGTTTTCCTTGAGATGCTGCGGTGTCATTCAGGGCGACGGCGACCGCATCGGGAGTTTGTTGAAACTGCTGGTTTGTTTGTCCGGTTGAGTCGGGTGTTGTTTGTTTCGTGCGTCGTCGATGACGCCGATAACGGGTTAATTCGGGTTCCAGTTGTACATCCAGACAGCCTAAAACCGCTTTTAGTTCAGGCTTTAATTCTGGTTGAGAGGATTGAGGGGACTTAATCTCAGACGCTTGACTCATGGCTAAACTCCTGCCCGCTTATTATTGCTTTAAAAATAGGGATTTTTTGTTTTAGGGTTTCACGATAAAACGCTATTATTGACCATCTTTAGATCGCCTAACAAGCCAGTGTATCTATTTTTTATCCATTTCGCTAATTTTCCTGAAAATGCAATCCCTGAATCATGTTTTAAGTTGCCTTAAATCTCAGATTCTCAGCCCGGAACAGCAACAGTTTCAAGCTTTGTGTGAATGTTGGCCGGAAATTGTGGGAACAGTTGCTCGTCTTCAGACTCGTCCGGTGAGTTGGCAGCGAGGGGTGTTGAACGTTGCCACGTCTAGCGCTACTTGGTCTCAAGAGTTAACTTTAAAACGAATGCAACTGCTGTATCGATTAAATCAAAAACTATTATTTCCAGTTCAGGATATCAAGTTTTCTACGGGGGGGTGGCGATATCAATCCAACGGCGATCAAGATGTGTCCCCTGATTCTACTCCAGATGAGTTCTATCAAATTTGGCGTGATCATCCCAGTCGGGTTGAGGTTCCAACTCCGAACCCGGAACAGTCTCTTGATGTTCATCTCTGTCCGGCTCCCACACCCTTAACAGCCTTTCAACGTTGGGCAAATAGGGTACAACAGCGATCGCAACATCTCCCCTTATGTCCTCAATGCCATTGTCCAACCCCGCCAGGGGAATTGACTCGTTGGTCAGTTTGTGGTCTTTGTGCTATGCAAGATTCATAAGTTCTGTAAGCCGTTCTCTGCTGATCTCTATCTGGGGAGAGTTGACAACGGGGTTTTAACCGTATTTATACGGAGTTTATTAATCTGTTAATCCAAATTTAATGTTGATCCCCGTTAATTTTACCCTATTTTATGTACACTTTATTAACTTTACAATTCGTAATATTTTGAATTTATTTTGTATCTAATCTTAAAGAAAAGATAAAAGAAGTATTAAGTTTTCAGGTAATAAAAATTGAACTCAAAAGCAGACAGAATCTAAGTTTGCCCATAAAAAAGCTGGATCTGCTGATCCCCGACAATATAGATATAGGAAATCTTCTTGGGGAACGGAAAATGGAGTCTGCAAACTTGATCTCGGTCTGTCGGCATTGCCAACGTTACACACCCGAAGGCCATCGGGGAGGGCATTGTCAGCTTCTTCAAGTTTCAGTTAAAGGCGGGTGGAAGTCTTGCCAATTGGCACTCCCCGCCTTTGCTCCCTCTTGGGAAACCCTAGAAAACTTAATCCAATTACAACCAGAAACACTTCGGTTAGGGGATGTGATCCCTTTAGAGTCTCATCGGGTGCATGAGCCAGAAGAAGTAAAATCCTTGTTAGCTTAGTTCAGATATTGGGGGACGAAATATTCCTCGTCCCCACAGAGATCCTCTCCATCACTAGGGAAGCCAAGGATATTGACGGAAATTAGGCGGTCGTTTCTCCAAGAATGCTTGTTTGCCTTCCGTTCCTTCCTCCGTCATGTAGTACAATAATGTGGCATTTCCTGCTAGTTCCTGTAACCCCGCTTGACCATCACAATCAGCATTAAAGGCCGATTTTAAACACCGAATAGCAATGGGACTTTTCTCTAAAATTTCCTGAGCCCATTGAATTCCTTCTAACTCTAATTGTTCTACGGGAACCACACAATTAACTAATCCCATATCTAGGGCTTGTTGAGCATCATATTGACGACACAAATACCAAATTTCTCGTGCTTTCTTTTGACCGACAATTCGAGCTAAATAACTCGCCCCAAACCCCCCATCAAAACTGCCAACTTTCGGCCCGGTTTGACCAAAAATTGCATTATCCGCCGCCAGAGTTAAATCACAAATTAAGTGTAAAACGTGACCGCCCCCAATGGCATATCCCGCCACCAAGGCAATCACAACTTTAGGCATACTTCGGATTAACCGTTGTAAATCTAAAACGTTTAATCGCGGGATACCAATATCATCAATATATCCGGCATCTCCCCGCACAGTTTGATCCCCGCCGGAACAAAAGGCATATTTGCCATCGGTATGTGGCCCTGCTCCGGTAAATAATACAACACCAATATTGATGTCTTCACGAGCATCACAAAACGCATCGTAGAGTTCAAAAACAGTTTTCGGCCGGAAAGCATTACGTTTTTCGGGACGGTTAATCGTAATTTTAGCGATACCGTCGGCTTTTTGATACAAAATATCTTCGTAGGTTTTGGCAATTTGCCATGCAACTGACATTATGGGTAATTAATAGGGATGGAATTTTACGTTAGAAAATTGTATCAATCAATTTGTCGGTAATCCGATTAAACCGCCTGTTCCTGCTACAACTTCCCCAATAGCATAAGCGGGAATTCCTTGGGTTTCAAACCATTTTTGTGTAGTTTCGGCTTGTTGAGGCGGAACCAAAACCACAAAACCAATCCCCATATTGAAAGTATCAAACATGGCACTGGGGCTAATTTGTCCGGCTTCAGCCAACCAGTTAAAAATCGGGAGAACGGGCCAACTATTGGCATGAATTTCAATCGCCTGTCCCGCACTTAAACAGCGAGGCAAATTTTCCGGTAAACCTCCTCCGGTAATATGGGCCATACCCTGAATTTCTAGGCCCTGACGGAGCACTTGCAAGATGGGTTTAACATAAATTCGCGTCGGGGTTAAACAGACTTCTCCGATGGATTGACCCCCCAAAGCTTGAGGACATTCATCCCAACTTCCTCCGCTATTGCTCACCACTTTTCGGACTAAACTAAAGCCATTGCTGTGAACGCCACTACTGGCTAATCCAATCGCCATATCCCCGATTTTGACTTGGGAACCGTTCAACATTCGGCTTTTTTCCACAATTCCCACACAAAAACCCGCCATGTCATATTCCCCAGGTTGATAAAATCCGGGCATTTCGGCGGTTTCTCCTCCGAGAAGACTGCATCCAGCCTGTTGACAGCCTTCTGCAACTCCGGCTACCACTTGGGTTAATTGTTCAGAATTGAGCTTTCCCGTTGCTAAATAGTCCAGAAAAAATAATGGTTCTGCTCCACAAGTCAGAACATCATTCACACACATCGCCACTAAATCAATGCCAACGGTATCGTGACGGTTGAGAGTTGTGGCTAATTTTAATTTTGTTCCCACCCCATCAGTTCCAGAAACGAGGATGGGTTCGGTATAGCCTGAAGGCAGGGCAAAACATCCCCCAAATCCGCCTAATCCTCCTAATACTTCCGGTCGATAGGTTTTCTGTACGAGGTTACGAATGCCGTCAACAAAATCTCGACCCGCCTGAATATCAACACCAGCTTCCCGATAATCCATCTTAATTTCGTTCCTTGTTTGTCTCTCAATAGATATTGAATCAATTTTCGGCTCTATTATTTTTTGTTCTCCGTTTCTGATTCTGAGGGAGATTGTCACACCTATAAGAAAATTCAATCAAAACTCGATTTAGAAAATTTTCATTGAGTAAGAATCTCTACATCCTTTGATAGATAGGGGTTTTACCTTGAAACTGAACAGTTTAGTCTCTTAAAAAACCCGGCAAACCCCCTAGAGACAGTGATCCCCAAATTCGCAACTTCGTGTTAGTCTGTTGCAGTTCCTCAAACAAAGGTGAATGCGGAACGAGTCTGAGTTGGCGAATTGAATCACCTGATATTCGGGTTTTAAACCCAGCATTGAAATCTTCGGCTTTTGATTGGCTAACAACCAAATGCTGATCTCAATGCTCAGAATTGACGAGATCTCAATAAGTGTAAAGCTTCAACTCGATAACCAGCTGTTTTGAGAATAGACTTGTCAACAACCCACCACTGACTTGAGTACAAGTTCATTGGGGGCTTGAAAGATAGCCCTAGTTGACCCGCCTAAGTCTTAACTGACTCCGTTATTTAGGTCACGACACCTTGGGATGCGAAGCTAGTCCCCTGCTCTGTCGCTTAGTATTAAACAGCTATTTGGGAGGCAGTGTACTAAGCCGAAAAAGCCTTGATAACATTGGCAAAGCTAACTTTACCCTAGAAATAGGAGGGGGAGAAATCCCCAAACCCAATTAAACGCCCTACCGAGGCGGGTCTAACTAGAACAATATCGGTAGCTTCTACCAGAAAGAGTGCGATTCAGGTATGTCAAGGAGAATCACCTCTCTTGAGGCGCAACGGTTTCATTTTATGGAAACAAATGATATGCAATATAGACCTCGATCCCTTTTTGCTCTCACCGCTAATCGGAGTAACGATAAGCGCGGAACTCGACCAGGGGGAAGATTGATGAAGCATAAAATTTGGAGCGGTCTTACAGCAGTTATTTTTCTGCCTGTTTTAAGCTTAAGCTCCTCCACCCACGCTGAATCAATCTCGGCGTTTAACCCTAATCCCTCCGGAAGTGAAGGAGAACGTTTAAATCTAATATCAACAACTTCTCCTAAAGATTCTAATCTGTCTGCTCCTGCCTCTGAACCGATTGATGTAATTAAAGTTGGAGAATATCAATCCCAACAAGCAAGTACGGCATCAGTCCCAGAGAGCGTTGCCAAAATCAAAGCCCACGAATGGAATCAACAGCAAGCGGCAACCCTCTATATTAGGAATATTCCCGTTCTCACCTTTATCAAAAACACGAATTCCGATCCCAAAGCTATAATCCCGCCAACGCTTCAACCGATCAAAGTGGGATCGTATTCTGATCAAGCTTATTTACCCAATTCAAGAACGCCTGCAACGCCACCCGCTATCGCCACTGATCCTGTTTCCCGTGCTACTGCGGTTGCAGCCGAAATTAATCAACTGATTCGCAATAATTTTGATGCCAGTACCATTCAAGTGCGATGGGATAAACAACATCAGCGTTACCTGATAGAAGTCGGGGATGAAGAACTCGTTAGCATGGACTCCCAAACGATTCTGCCCGATACCACCAATGACACGGCAACGGATGCCTTACAAGCTACCAATCGATTAAGACGCCAGATTGGTAATGCTCCTCCTTTGAGTGGAATTGAAGGTCTGCCTAAGCCTTCTCTCCCAGACGTAGCGACAGGATTTTTGTTTCAACGGATTGTGGGTTGGGCTTCTTGGTATGGCCCTGGCTTTGATGGCGGTCAAACGGCCAATGGAGAAACCTTTAACCAATACGATTTAACTGCCGCCCATCCCTCTTTACCCTTTGGGACAAAGGTACGAGTCACCAATCAAGATAATGGTCAATCTGTTGTAGTGCGGATTAATGATCGTGGCCCTTATGCCGGAGGTCGGGTGCTGGATTTATCCACAGGAGCCGCCGAAGCCATTGGCATGATTGGCAGTGGGGTTGCTCCGGTGCAAATTGATGTGTTAACTCCTAATCAGTAATCAGTAATCAGTAATCAGTAATCAGTGAAAGAGTTAATATAGACTGTTGACTGTTGACTGTTGCACATTGATTACTGGTACAGATGCGCCCCGGCCTGTCTCTACACTGATAACTGATAACTGATTACTGATAACTGATTACTGATGCGTCTGTTGACTAGCGTTGCTGCCCTGCGGTGTTATCTTCGTTCCTACCGAACTCAAAACCCTGACAATTTAGTGGGTGTAGTTCCCACGATGGGAGGTTTGCATTTAGGGCATCTCAGCTTAATTCAACGGGCGAGAGCAGAGAATTCTTTGGTGGTGGTAACTATTTTTGTAAATCCCATACAGTTTGGGCCAAATGAGGATTTCCAAAAATATCCCCGTGCTTTAGAAGCCGATTTACAACAGTGTGAACAGGCGGGTGTGGATGTTGTATTTGCTCCATCCATTGAGGAAATGTATCAATCCTCGGTGCAGACAATGGTGATTCCGATCGCATCAATGATGTCGGGGTTGTGTGGGGGATCTCGCCCCGGACATTTTCAAGGAGTGGCTACGGTTGTGGCTAAATTATTGAATTTAGTTCAACCGGATCGGGCCTATTTTGGACAAAAAGATGCTCAAC
Source organism: uncultured Oscillatoriales cyanobacterium (assembly GCA_903893625.1). Taxonomy (GTDB): domain Bacteria; phylum Cyanobacteriota; class Cyanobacteriia; order Cyanobacteriales; family Microcoleaceae; genus Planktothrix. The sequence goes on along the minus strand of CAITND010000017.1, from coordinate 4,472 downwards.
AGGTGGCGATTATTCAACGTCTGGTTCAGGATTTAAACTGGCCGATTGAGATTATTCCCTGTCCAATTGTCCGAGAACCATCGGGACTGGCCTATAGTTCTCGAAATCAATATTTAACCCCTTCAGAACAACAGCAAGCTACGGTTTTATATCGGGCACTGCGTCGGGGTCAAGAACGGTTTAAACAGGGTTGTTATACCGCTACGGAAATTAAACAGACTGTACAAACGGAATTAGACACCGAACCTGGGGTACAACTCGAATATATTGAATTAGTTGAACCCAATACGTTAATCCCCTTAACAACGATAGAAACAACGGGGTTATTAGCGATCGCTGCTCTTGTGGGTAAGACTCGCTTAATTGATAATCTGATTTTGCGTCATCGTCAACCGATTATTGCCATTGATGGGCCAGCCGGAGCCGGGAAATCGACCGTCACCCGCAAAATTGCCGAGGCGTTGGGCCTGTTATATTTGGATACGGGGGCCATGTATCGGGCGGTGACTTGGTTGGTTCTCCAGTCTGGAATTGCCATTGACGATGAACCCGCCATTGCGGAAATTGTTAGTCAATGCCAAATTGAATTAATCCCCGACGGAAAACAACCCCGAACGGTGATTAATGGTCAAGATGTGACGGAGGCGATTCGATCCTTGGAGGTGACGGCCAATGTTTCGGCGATCGCTTCTCAATGGGCCGTTCGCCAAGCGTTAGTTAAACAGCAACAAGCCTTCGGTCGTCAAGGCGGAATTGTTGCAGAAGGTCGGGATATTGGCACAACGGTATTCCCGGATGCAGAATTGAAAATTTTCTTAACGGCATCTGTACAAGAACGGGCAAAACGGCGATTATTAGAACTGCACACTAAAGGCAAAATAGAAGTTACTCAAGAACAATTAGAACAAGATATTGCTCAACGGGATCAGTTTGATAGTAATCGGGCCATTTCACCCCTGAGAAAAGCCAGCGATGCAGTTGAAATTCAAACGGACAATTTAACTATTGACGATGTAATTCAACGGGTCGTTGGTTTATATAGCAGGGAACAGGGAACAGGGAACAGGCCCCCCAAACCCCCGTGCACGGGGGCTTGGGGGGCGGGAACACCGGAGGAAAAGATTTAACCGTCTAGGTTTCAGTATCAGTCTATGTCCTAACTGGATGGTGGGCGGTTGCTATATCACCAAAACCTAACGTTTTCATAAAAGTGTCTTCCTATTGACATCTTTATACACTAGGATTTGATAAGTATTATCATTAAACTCTCAAACTTTAAAAGATTACGTTTGTAATCTGGGTCTTGACTTTTTATTGAAAATATGCGTCTCTGATCTCAAGGGTGGATCAGTTGGACTTTTGGATGCAGTTTGATCATTCTCAATCCTCAAATTCATTTCGGTGTGAAGGAGTAATCTCGTGGCTCAGTATAGTCCTATCCTACGACAACAGAAAGTTGCCTTATTTTCTCTTGTAGCAGCAGCAGCCAGTTTTGGAATTGGTGTGATGTTACCTGTTAATCTGCGGGTTGAGCGAGCAACGAAACAAACTCTACCTTCGGTTTCTTCCAAACCCCAAAAGGTTACTCCTAGTGTTCCGAAAAATGTTCCGGGTTCTTCCCCAGAGACAACTGCTCAAGGTTTATCCAGTTCAGGAATTAATCTAACAACAGCAATTACCCAAGGAATTGATAGCCTTGAAAACAACTTAGCACAACTAGAAACGCAACGCTTTAGCTATGCAATTCCTGAACAGTTTCAAGGAAAAACAATTAAAGAAGTTAGTATTCCGGGTGATCAGAAAGTGATTGCTTTCACCTTTGATGATGGCCCCTGGCCTAAGAGTACCCAACAAATTTTAGATATTTTAAAAGACAATAATATTAAAGGTACATTTTTCTGGGTGGGATCAGCCTTAAAAAATCAGAAAGACATCGCTAAAACGGTAGTGGCTGAGGGTCATGTTGTTGCTAACCATACTTGGAGCCATCGTTACGGCAAATATAGTCCCGGCGCAGCCGCAGAGGAAATTGAAAGTAACGCTAAATTAATTGAAGAATTAACAGGAATTGAAACTCCAATGTTTCGACCTCCAGGCGGCGTTTTAGATAATGGGTTAGTGGATTATGTACATCAACAAAATCATGTTAATGTGATGTGGTCAGTGGATTCTCAGGACTGGAAATCTTCATCGGACAAAATTATTGATAATATTTTGAAACAAGCTAAACCCGGTGGGATTATTTTAATGCACGATGGCGGTGGCGATCGTTCAGCAACGGTGAAAGCCTTACCAATTGTGATCAAAAAACTCAAAGAGCAGGGTTATACTTTTGTAACCATTCCTGAATTATTAGAAATAGCAGATCAAAAACCCATTGAACAATCTCAACCTACTGATAGCAGCCAACCTTAAACCCAGAATCATTATCGGGTGGGTGACACCAGAAAGTTGTGATCAATTATTGGTTGTCACCAACCCGATAATATTGTTAGATTCGTAGGGGCGGGTTCATCGAGATTTAGGTGATTAACAAAGATCTCACCGAACCCGCCCGTACAGGTGAATTTGTTGATTTAGGAGGTTAAGGTTGTGATTGTTTCTGATAATTGGGAGACGAATTTAACGGTCAATCAACCTCAGTTTCAGGATAGTTTTTTAATTACAATTGCACCTCTTTTATTAGAGGAAATTTATGCTTTAGCGGATGATAAGAGAAATGGTGCCATTGTGGTGATGAGTGGAATGGTGAGAAATCAAACCAATGGTCAACCCGTAGAATCTTTAGAATATCAAGCTTATCAACCGATGGCGATAAAGGTATTTGAAAAAATTGCGACCGAGATTCGCACCTCATGGTTGGATGTGACCCGTGTAGTCATTCATCATCGCGTAGGACGGTTAAAAATTGGTGAAATTAGTGTTTTAATAGCGGTGGGCTGTCCTCACCGTCGAGAAGCCTTTGAAGCTTGTCAATATGCGATCGATACCTTAAAGCATACAGCACCGATTTGGAAAAAAGAACATTGGAAAGATGGTTCAAGTAGTTGGGTAAGTATTGGCGCTTGTGAAACTAATTGTTAATTTCGATAGGAGGGAACAGGGAACAAACAGGAAAAGTTTAAGAGGAACAAAAAATGTTAGCTGAGTTAATTCAAGAATTAGAACAGGATCATCAAGATTTACATGAACAAGACATTTACCTGCTTATAAATGGGGTAAGTTGGCAATATTATGAGAGTTTAATTGATAAACTTAGTGATCAAGGAGCATTGCGACTAGCCTATTGGAATGGAGTATTAGAAATTGTGTCTCCGAGTCGTCGTCATGAAGGGATCAAAAAAAGAATAGCAACCTTATTAGAAGTTTATTTTGAAGAAAGAAATATAGAGTATTTTCCATTAGGTTCTACTACCCTACGTCTGGAAGAACAACGGGGAGGAGGTGAGCCCGATGAGAGTTATTGTATTATAACAGAAAAAGAAATTCCTGATTTAGTGATCGAGGTAATTTTAACCAGTGGGGGAGTCAATAAACTAGAAATTTATCAACGGTTAAATGTTCCTGAAGTTTGGTTTTGGCAAAATAACCAACTCTTGATTTATAGTTTACAGAATCAACAGTATCAAAAAACTGATCAGAGTTTGTTACTCCCAGAATTAGATTTGGAACTTTTACAAGAATTAATTTTATCTCCTCAACAATTAGCCACTATTCAAACTTTTCGTCAACAACTTCGCAGATAATATATATCTTTTGGGGGTGGGGGTCAGAAACCGGGTTTCTTAGTTGATCTTTCTATTAGTAACAAAGGTTATGACAAAAACCCGGTTTCTAGGTATTCATTTCAAACTGCGATCGCTTAAAATAATATAGCTCAATAGTAGGGTGCGTAAGCAAAGCGCACGCACCACCTCCATCTATAGGTTGTCTAAAAAACTTATCAGCGAGGACATTAGCACGTTCTGTTATTAGCAAAAGAAGTTATTACAGAAACCCGTTTGCTGGGATTTCTTGATACAAGCAGAACCCCTTACGGCTATAATTAAATCAGCATTGTCATCTATCCCTAGGCTTAAACATGAGTAAGTGCCTTAACCCCGATTGTTTACAAACCAACTCTAAAACAACCTTTTGTCAAAAGTGTGGTTCTAAATTACTGTTAACAGATCGATATCGGGCTTTAGAAATATTAGGACAAGGGGGGTTTGGTCGGACGTTTCTAGCGGTTGATGAACATAAACCTTCTCAACCCTATTGTGTAATTAAACAATTTTTACCCCAAGCTCAAGGCACGAATAATCAAGAAAAAGCGGGAGAACTTTTTAAACAAGAAGCGATACAATTAGAACAATTAGGCAAACATCAACAAATTCCTGAATTATTCGCCTATTTAATTCAAGATAATCGTCAATATCTCGTTCAAGAATATATTGAAGGACAAAATTTAGCTCAAGAATTAGCTCAAACTG
>CAITND010000016.1 GCA_903893625.1 uncultured Oscillatoriales cyanobacterium | reverse complement strand
TTGCCTTTACACTTGTATTCCATAACTATCATAAAAATCTCCTGTTTTCGACCTAATACTATGTTAACATAAATCATGAGAATATTCACGGGGAATAAATTCCCCTGGGTCGCTTTTCATCTCAGGGCTAAAGCCACTGAGTTTTCAATCTCCCAGACTTTTCTTATAAGTTACCGTACAATATCAAGTTTTGGGTCACAGTTCAAGGCTAAAACTCCAACCCTGTTGTTTAAACCCTAACGATTCATAGAATTGATGGGCTGCTGTGCGTTTTAAATTGGAGGAAAGCATGGCTTTATAACATCCCGCCTCGCGGCTGAGTTTGAGAGCTTCCTGCATCATGGCTTTCCCAATTCCTTGATTTCGGTAGGCAGAAGTGACAACAACGGCATCAATAATGGCAGATTTGCTATCATGTAAAATTAAGGGAATAAATAATAAGCTGAATGTACCCACAGGTTCACCGTTGAGCCATGCAATATAAATATTGTAGTTGGGAAATTGTTGAATTTGCTTGAAAATTTGCTCAATGTGGGCTAGAGATAGAGGGGATTCTCCATCAATTTCTGTATATAATTGATTTAACAGAGGTAAATCAATGGATGTTACCCGTTTAATTTCTAATAGCATTGGCATCTCAATTTTAACAAACATTAATTGATTTAGGAATCCGCACAATTACTTATTCCTAATAAATAAATTGTTGCAAATTTCCCCAGATTAGAGGTTTTCTAAATCTAAGGTTATCATCATTATAGATTCACTCTCGGAGGAATTTATGTCAGTTTTAGAAGCAACTTGGACAAGTGACTTTATCACCACAAATGGGGTGAAACTCCATTATGTCACGCAAGGGGAAGGCCCCTTAATGGTGCTGTTACATGGATTTCCTGAATTTTGGTATTCTTGGCGCTATCAAATCCCCGAATTTGCCCAAGCTTATAAAGTGGTTGCAGTGGATTTAAGAGGGTATAACGAGAGTGAAAAACCGAAAGAGTTATCCGCTTATTCCCTGAAGGAATTAGTTTTAGATGTGAAAGGATTGATTGAAGGATTAGGATATGATCAATGTGTGTTAGTCGGACATGATTGGGGCGGCGCAATTGCTTGGAGTTTTGCTTATACTTATCCTCAAATGTTGAGTCAATTAATTGTATTGAATCTTCCTCATCCGACAAAATTTAAGCAAGGTTTATGGACGGTTAATCAATTACAGAAAAGCTGGTATATCTTTTTCTTTCAACTACCTTTTTTCCCGGAATTGTGGCTACAAGCGGATGATTATCGTGTCATTGGTGAACTATTTGCTAAGATGGCAGTCGATAAAAATACCTTTACCCAAGCGGACTTAGATACTTATAAAGATGCCGCCGCTAAACGGGGAGCTTTAACCGCAATGGTGAATTATTATCGTAATCTTTTCCCCAGTTTTTTGACAACTCAACAAACCCAAGGTTTATTAAATGTACCTACGTTAATGATTTGGGGGGAAAATGATCTTGCATTGGGTCAAGAATTAACCTATGGAACAGAAGAATATGTCCGAGATTTTCAAATTCGTTATATTCCAAATTGTAGCCATTGGGTACAACAAGAACGCCCTGAATTAGTTAATCAATATATGTGGGAATTTTTGAATGCAGACCCGATAGAGGAATGAGAGGAATGAGAGGGAGCAGGGGGAGCAGGGGAAGAAGAGGAGAGGTAGTGCGAGTGTCCTCGCTCGCCAATAGTCAACAGTCAACGCTTAATATCAAGAAACTTTAACATTCACTTGAGGATGTCAAAAGTTTCTGTAACAATAAATACAGAAGCGAAAATATTTATAGGGGTAGTCCTGGGTAACAAGCCTAATCTTGAGGGTAGGCGGGAACCGGGGTGGGAGTGCCTTTTTGTTCAGTTTCAGCACGATGGAAACAGAGTTGATACTCACTCCCAAGAGTTTCAGGACTGTCCTTGGTGTCTGAACCCTCTTAAGGTGGAGTGTTTTTTATGAAAACTCAATGGCAAATTTATCAACAATTAGAGTTAATTCCTGATACCGTTTTATTACCTTCACAGGAAAAAGGAACATCAACGTTCTATAAAGGTGGACTGTGGCGATGGTTGGTCAGTTATTGTACTCAAAATTTATCTGATCAACAAAAAATTGACCATATCAAAACCTGTTTTCAACTTAACTATTTTGACCCCGATTTAACAGAAAAATTTAATTTTTTTCAAACGATTTGGCGAATTTTAAATCAACCTCTTAAACTGTCTCCGTTTTTAACTCAATCCGAACCCTATGTCTGGACAAGTTCTAATCCTTTGGGTCATATTCAATGGCATATTTATGATCCTAAAAATGGACAAACATATAATTTAAACTCGGAGGAAGAAGTTTTAGGTTGGTTAGAAAAACGGGAGTCTAATTAGGGAAGTTGACTGTTGGCGGTTGGCGGTTGATGTTAAAACCTAACGGGGTTTAATTTTTCTTAAGGATTGAATTGTATTAACAGTATGGTCTGCAACCTGTTGAATTTCTGCTTCTGTTGTGAACCGACCGAGACCGAAACGAAGGGAAGCATAGGCTAAATTATCGGGATGACCTAATGCTTTTAAAACGTGAGAGGGTTCAATTTTTGTGGAGGTACAAGCGGAACCGGAAGATACCGCCATAACGGGTTGTAATCCTAAGAGTAATGCTTGACCATCAACCCCTTCGATACTAATGTTTAAATTTCCGGCTAACCGTTGGCTGGGATGACCGTTTAAATAGATTCCTTCTAGGGTTAATAATTTTTGCCAGAGGGTTTCTCGTAATTGTATTAACCGTTGCGTTTCTGTTAACATTTGGGATAAGGAAATCTCAATGGCTTTAGCAAATCCGACAATTTGAGGGGTGGGTAATGTTCCTGAACGCATTCCTCGTTCATGACCGCCGCCGTGGAGTTGAGTCGCTAATTTTACTCTAGGGTTACGACGCCGAACATACAACGCCCCGATGCCTTTTGACCCATAAATTTTATGGGCGGTTAAAGACATTAAATCTAAATTCATTTGTTGAACATCCAGAGGAATTTTACCGATTGCTTGGGCGGCATCAGTATGAAATAAAATAGAATAATTATGACAAATTTCTCCGATTTCTGCTAAGGGTTGAAGCACCCCAATTTCGTTATTTGCTGCCATAATCGAGACTAAAATAGTATCAGGACGAATTGCTATTTTAAGTTCTGCTAAATCCACAATTCCATCCGGTTGAACAGGAAGATAAGTAATTTCAAACCCTAACGTTTCTAAATAATGACAGGGATCAAGAATCGCATTATGTTCAGTCAGGACTGTAATAATATGTCTACCTTTATTAAAATAGGCTTCCGCAACTCCTTTGATGGCTAAATTATTAGCTTCTGTGGCTCCACTGGTAAAAATAATTTCTTCTGGAGTGGCGTTAATCGCATTGGCAATAATTTCTCTGGCTTGCTTAATGGCGGCTTCAGCTTCCCAACCGTAGAGATGATTAATACTAGCAGCATTGCCAAAGTATTCCGTAAAATAGGGAAGCATGGTTGCTAAAACTTGGGGATCAAGGGGGGTTGTGGCGTTACAATCCAGATAAATTGGACGTTGAGACATGAGAATTTTCAAGAATAAGGGATCGGTTTTAATGCTCTAATGTTTAAATTAAGTTTAACATAAATTTTAAATCAATTTTGATTTTTGATCAATCCAGAAACCGTTTATATTCTATAATAGATAATAAAGTGGTATTGATCGCTAATAATTCTATGACCGAATCCAAAAACGCTTTAGATCTGTTTCGGACTGCTTATGAACATCGGTATACTTGGGATGCTAACTTCCCCGGTTATCAGAAAATTGGGTTTAAAACCCCTAAGTTCTACTTAGGCTTTATATTAGGTTGCCCGTTAACGCCTGATTGTGCTACTATTACAAGTAAGAAGGTTAACAAAAAACAATGAAACTAAGGTATCGTTACAGAATCTATCCCACAACCCAACAAAAGGGGCTGATGTCCCAATTGTTTGGATGTTGTCGTGTAGTTTTTAACGATGCCTTAGCATATTGCCAACAGGCGGATCAAAACGGAAACAAAAAGCCTGATAGTAAGGAACTTTCTAAAAGACTTACAGAACTCAAAAAAACCGAGGAAAAGCAATGGTTAGCAGAAGTTTCTGCTATTCCCTTGCAGCAATCTTTAAGGGATTTAGACCAGGCTTATTCCAACTTTTTCAAATCCTGTAAAGGGCAAAGAAAAGGCAAGAAAGTTAAACCGCCTAGATTTAAAAAACGCAAGTCTAACCAGTCAGCTAGATTTACTGATAATGGTTTTAAACTTTACCCTAATTCTGATTACATTTACCTAGCTAAAATAGGTGATATCAAAGTAATTTGGAGTCGAGAATTACCCGCAGTCCCTTCTAGTGCTACCCTAATCAAAGATAGTGCTGACAGATATTTCATCAGCTTTGTAGTTGAGTTTAATCCTCAACAATTACCTAAGAACGGACAAAGTGTTGGAATTGACTTAGGAATCACTGACTTTGCCACATTAAGTAACGGTGAAAAAATTAAATCTCCCAAACCTTTAAAGAAACAATTAAAGCGTTTAAGGAGATGGCAGCGCCATTTGTCAAGAAAACAGAAAGGTGGTAAAAGAAGGGAAGTTGCTAGAAATAAATTAGCTAGACTTCACGCTAAAATTTCTGATACTAGAAGCGATTTTTTGCATAAGTTGTCAACTCAGATTATTCGTGAAAATCAAACAATAGTCTTGGAAGATTTGAATGTGTCGGGGATGATGAAAAACCGCAAGTTGTCTCGCGCTATTTCTGATTTAGGTTGGCGTAGTTTTAGAACTATGTTAGAGGCTAAATCGGTAATGTCCGGGCGTGATTTTCGAGTAATTGATAGATGGACTCCAACTTCTCAGACTTGCTCTTGCTGTGGTTTTCGCGGTGGCAAAAAAGAGCTAAATATTAGAGAGTGGATTTGTTTGAATTGCGGCATTTCTCATGATCGAGATGTTAACGCCGCAGTAAATATTTTAGTCGCCGGAGGGCTTTCGGAGACTTTAAACGGACGTGGAGAGAAGGTCAGTCTTTCTAAAGAAAGCACATCTCGGCGAAGCGTCAACCCGCCAGAATTTCAGCAGTTGTCAATTTTTGACCTGCTTAAATAGATGGAATCCCCGTCCGTTCACGGCGGGGAGGATGTCAAGATGTGGTATTCCGTAACCCTCAAACTCAAGAAATTATTCGAGAACTGGAGTTTGAAGATACCTTTGAAAAATTCGGCAACTATTACATGATGACTCGCCAAGTGATTCACTCCAAAGAAGCGGATAAGCTGATGACAACGGAGTTTAACTATTCCCAGGTCAAACTACTTGAACCCGTTGCGGTTTAATCAAGATTATTGATCAATCCTATCGGATCAATTTATCGTTTCAATCACCTACAAAACACGCTAGAATTAAACTATCCAAGCCATATTTCTGCATAATTAACTCAAGGTAAATCATGACCACACTAGCACTTACTCCAGAAAATGTAGAGACTGTTTTAGACGAATTGCGCCCTTATCTGATATCCGATGGGGGAAATGTGGAAGTCGTTGAACTTGATGGCCCGGTTGTCCGCCTGCGACTACAAGGCGCCTGTGGTTCTTGTCCCAGTTCTACGATGACATTAAAAATGGGAATTGAACGGCGTTTACGCGAAAAAATTCCTGAAATTTCTGAAGTTGTAGCCGTTGCTTAGGAGGTTGTATCCCTAACCCCATGTTCAAAGTTCCAGAGTTAACAATTCTGAACTTTGAACGAACTTTAACCTCATAGAAACCTAGATTTTCTTATCCTTATCCCCTAGCCTATGCCCTTTTCATGCGTGTTTTATTGGTAGAAGATGATCCTGATCTAGCTGAGACTTTGGTGGAGGCTTTAGTTCACCAAAGTTACACTGTGGATGTGGTGATGGATGGAATTTCGGGGTGGGAACAAGCACAACGATTGAGTTATGATTTAATGATTTTAGATGTGGGATTACCGCAGTTAGATGGGATTAGCTTATGTCAAAATTTGCGATCGCAAAATATTACTACCCCGATTCTTCTGTTAACCGCTTATAATCATCGAGAAGATAAAGTAAAAGGCTTTGATGCGGGGGCTGATGATTGTATGGTTAAACCCTTTGATCTTCAGGAATTGTTAGCTCGAATTCGGGCAATATTACGCCGACGGGAACATCCGACCTCCATCACTTTAGAATGGGAACATCTTTGTCTAAATCCGAATATTTGTGAAGTAACTTATCTGGGAAAACATCTGAATTTAACCCCGAAAGAATATGGATTATTAGAGCTATTTCTCAAACATCGTCAACGGGTTTTTAGTTTAGGTGTAATTTTAGAACAACTCTGGACATTTGAAGAACCGCCCACGGAAAATACAGTGCGGGCGCATATTAAAGGATTAAGAAATAAACTAAAAGTCGCAGGGGTACCGGGAGATTTAATTGAAACCGTTTATGGTTTAGGCTATCGTCTCAAACAAGATTCTCCCCCTAAACCAGAACCTAAAAAACATCAAATAAAACAGACTAAAAATAAACCTGAATTCAATCAAGCTCTGGTTAAAATTTGGGAACGCTATCAAAGCAAAATTTGCGATCGCATCACCCTATTAGAAGAATTTACCCTCGCAACCCAACAGGGAAAACCCGATGAAACCCTGCGACTACAAGCCCAACAAGAAGCCCATAAACTCGCTGGATCTTTAGGCACATTTGGTTTAGGACGAGGTTCTATTTTAGCCAGAGAAATCGAACAATTATGCCAAAATAAAACCTTTAATTCCGAAGAAATTACCCAAGTTCAGCAATTAGTTTTTAAACTGCGAGCCGAAGTTGAACATAACTCCCCCCATTCTCCTCCTCATCCCGTTTCAAATAAACAATTTAAACCCGAATTTGCAGGAGTCAAATCTAATCATAAAATTTGGATTATTAGTCAAGATCAGCTATTAATTCAGCCTGTACAAACAGCTGCTTTAAACTTAGGAATTGCAACCCAAATTTTGACAGATTTATCGATTATAACTGAAATAAAATCCCTATCTCTGAATAAACAAAATCCGCCTATTGTATTTTTAGATTTCGATTTTCATTGTTCTTATAATTTATTAACCCAACTCACCCAGCAAACCCCACCCATTCCCGTGATTGTTTTAACAGAAGAAAAGAATTTTACTCAACGGGTTAAAGTTGCTAAATCTGGCGGACAAGCATTTTTACAAAAGCCCGTGACTTCAGAACAAATCATTAAAGTCATGATGGATGTCCTGCATCAAAGCTGTACGTTAAATGCAAAAGTCCTGATTGTTGATGATGATTCCCAGATTCTTGAAACACTTCAAGCCCTACTTGAACCTTGGGGAATTCAAACTTTTACGGTAGAAGATCCCCGACATTTTTGGGAAATTCTCGAAGCTACAACCCCAGATTTATTAATTTTAGATATTGAAATGCCCTATTTAGATGGAATTGAACTCTGTCAAGTTGTTCGGGCTGATTCCCGTTGGAAAAGTTTACCTATTATGTTTCTCACCGCCCACACAAATCGAGAAATACAACATCAAGTTTTTATGGTTGGTGCGGATGATTATTTAACAAAAACCACAGAAGCTTCTATCCTGGTGAATCGAATTTTAAATCGATTAAGGCGAACTCAAAGCTTGCGATAATCCTCAGCCAAATTTTGATTGTCTATTTCCAATTCTAATCGCTTTTTTGAGGTGATCATTAAAATCTATTTTTTGCCGTTTTCAACAGGTGGATGCGTCCGACTCTCGCCAAAAGGGAGGAACTGGACTGGGACTCGCCATTGTCGTACTATTGTTCCGCGCTGCCAACTATTAACTTTTGTAAAAAAACACAAACTTCTATCACTGTTTCTGCCGTCTTCACAAGATCTTCATGTTTTGCCTCTATCCTGAATAGTGTAGTCCACCTGCTCACGGGAGACTATATGCAACTCATCTAGGAGGCGGAGACCATGCCCTCAGTCTATATCATGCTTCTGACCTTTGCTTTGGGTTCCATCTGGATTTATACACAAACCTCTAACGATATTCCCTTTGTGTTAGCGGGAGTTAGTGGACTTGTTTGCTTAATTTGGGGTTTTGCATTTGCACATTGGAGCATTCAGCTACTGATTGTACTGGGGTTGTGGCGTTTGTACAAAGTTTATATGCCGGAAGAAACAAACTTAGGTTGATTTCTATTCCGTCTCCATCTATTCATCTTCTGGCTTGAGTTTTGTACATTTCCAGTTAAAACATCTTTTATTTCCTTCTCAGAGGATTTATCGGCAATATTACTATTTTTGTTAATTTTTGGAATACTTTGAGATTCCATTTCTGTGGTCTCTACAAATTGCTGAGATTTTGATTTCAGTAGCAAAGTTGGGTCTTCTTCTGGTTCAAGAATACTGGTTTTGGGGAGAAGAAGATCTTGTTTTTCTGGAATAGATTGCAATCCAGTTGTGAAATTTTGTTCTGGGAATTGGAAAGAATCATCAAGGGGAAATATTACAGAGTTGAGTTGTGATCATGGGTTATTCATGGTGGAAACTCCTCAATTTTGCAAGTTTTGATTCGTTTTCGGTAAGGTTTTAAAATAGCGATGTTATATAGTATTAATAATACTGAAGGGGAAAGTTCTGAAAAAACCGGAAATTCTACCTATAACCTAACTCAACCCGCTACTGATAGCTTATATGACGCTTTGGAGAGCATAATGTTAAGAATTAGTATTGAAAACGTAGGAGATCACTTGAAAGCTCTCTTAGAAAGAGTAGCTCAAGGTGAAGAAATCATCTTAGTTGATGGGAGTAGAGAAGTTGCCAGACTTGTTCCACCAAAAACAAGACAAGAATGGGTATTGCAAAGAAAAAAATTTCGAGACTCTGTACTCTTGACAGGTGAATCGTTGAGGGTGACAATTATTCAAGCCAGAGAAGGAGAACGGTATTGATTTATTTAGATACGAGCGTGTTAGCTGCTTTTTACTGGCCAGAAGCACTCAGCGAAATAATAGACGATTTATTAAGCAATGAACCAGAGCCCGCATTGAGTCAATTAGTAGAAGTTGAATTATTTTCGGCACTCTCTCGACGGGTGCGAATGGGAGAGATTTCTCAGGGGGATGCAAAAACAATTTCATCCCATTTCCAATCGGATTTAGACGATGGTTTTTATCATTATTTAACGGTTGAAACTGTTCATTATAAATTAGCGCGTGATTGGATCAGTAGATTTGATATTCCTTTACGAACTTTGGATGCTTTGCATTTAGCGATCGCATTTTCTTATGAAATTTCTTTAATAACAGCAGATGAAGGTTTAGCTGCGAGTGCCAAGGTATTAGGAGTTCCAGTCCAAATTTTAAGACTTTAGCGCGATCGCATTTAAGAGGGACGGGTTTAGCCAGATTATTGCTGAGAATTGAATATAATTACAGAACCCGCCCCTACATTTTGTTAAAAAATGGCGATCGCATTTCAGAAATAATCAACAATTAAACCGTAGGGGCGGGTTCTAAAAAAATCTTGAATTCAAACCGACAACCTATCTAAACCCGCCATCTTCTCAGTCAATCGCATTTATTAACCTCTAATCAATTAATCTTCCATTCCTTACATCCATAATAAATTCCATCCCACAAAACTGTTAGTTAATTGATTGGGTGATACGGCAGCAACAACACCTAATATTTGATTAGTTTTTACGATCTGGATCGCGGTGTTATTATTAAGTGGAATCAGGGCTAAGTTAGAGACCGTTAATCCATCTGTTAATCCAATTCTATCAACTCCTAGTTGAAAATCTACGATAGTATCTGCTAAAAAAGGAGTAGCTGTCGCTTCCTTAGTGGGCAATACAAACGTATCAAAACCAGGGCCACCTCCTAAAATGTCTTGGCCTAAACCGCCAATAAGAATATCATTTCCTGCCCAGCCATAGATAAAATCAGTTTCAAAAGTACCAACCAAATAATCATTTCCTGGAGTGCCGACAATCGGAACTTTTTGAACAGAATTAGAACTATTACTCCCTATGGGATTAATAGTAAGTGAAGTTTGGTTATTAGTCGGATTAATGTCATTTTCGCCAAGAGACAGCAATGTGGCATTGGTGATAATTGAGCCGGGAGTGTTAACTTGGGCACTTATATTTAGGGTGCGGGTGAGATTATCTCTCATGTTGCCTACATCCCACACACCTGTGTTGCTGTCGTAAGTTCCATAAATGCTGTCAGCAGATACAAAACTTAGCCCAGGGGGTAATATATCAGTTACTTTAATACCGCTAGCAACTCCTGGCCCTTTGTTTGTGAGGGTGATCGTGAAAGTAATTTGATCGCCTAGATTGGGATTGGGGTTGTTTACAGTTTTGCTTAATTCCAAGTCAACAGGAGCAGGAACTACGGGATTTACTGTTATCGTTTGAGTGGAGAAGTTATTCGTGGTATTGGGGTCAGATTCATTGCTGGTGAGAGTGGCTGTGTTCAATAAAGTGCCAGCTGCTGAGGAATTTGCAGTGATGGTGACTGTTGCAGTCTCGCCAGTGTTGAGGTCGCCCAGGTTAGCAATAACCTTTTCAAAACTTTGACTTTGAGGCAGGTCAGCATTTGGATCGCCACTATCTTGACTAACAGAAAACACATTGCTTTCTGATGTGACGGTTCCTTTACTGGGTTCAGCAGAAACAAAGTTAGCCCCAAGCGGTAGTGTATCAGTGAGTACGACACCTGTAGCTGTTGTTGGCCCATTGTTGGTAACGGCGATTGTATAGGCAATGTTGTCTCCTAAATTCACTGGTTCAGGAATATTGGTTGTCGTAACTGCTAAGTCAGTAGAAGCAGCTTGGACAGTGGAGGTAGTAACTGTGGTAGCTAGGATAGCTGTATCGTTAGCCACTTCAGGGTCAAAGGTTTTACTGGTCACGCTGGCAGTACCAGTAATTGTTCCGCTTGTGGGTGGGGTAACTGTGATATCAATTGTTTTGCTGGCACCATTAGCTATATCACCAAGCTCGAAAATCAGGTTGTTGTTTGACTGCTGAGTCTGGTTGACACTAGCAGAAACAAATGTGACACCTTCTGGCAATGTATCTGTTAAAGCTACTCCTTTAGCGTCATTAGAGCCGTTGTTGGTGACTGTAATTGTGTAAGTTAGATTATTCCCCACCACTACTGGGTCTGCATTAGCTGTTTTAGTGACGGATAAATCTGCGGCTTCATTTACTCGCACTCGTCCTGGTGAGTAAGTAAAGACAGGTGCGTTATTTTCGTCCATTACCATTGCGTAGATATAGTAATCGCCAGTCGGTACGCCTTCTGTGTTCCAGACGAAGTTGCCAGCACCGTCTTTTTCATCCAGGTTATTCGCGATTTTTATGCCATCAAAGCCTTGATTGTCGGTGTCATAGAATAGACTGATTTTGGCATTCGAGTCAGCGTCAAAGGCTTTGTAGTTGATAGCAACATTCCCTCCACTGACATCTGTAGCTGGATCAGTTATTTGAATGGTAGGAGTTACAGAATCTCGAAGTGCACTGTATTCTATGTTCCCTAAGCCAGCAGGATTGACTGGCTTGATATCCCAGACTCCTGGTGTTGGGTTGAGTACGATAACACTTTTAGTATTCTGATCAGTAAGTTGATCGACAATTGCTATATTATTAGCAGCAAAGTCTGACTCATTGAATATGCTACCGTTAGGCGCTTTAACTTGAAATAGAGCGTTAGTATTGGGATTTTCCCAATCAGCGCCCATTACGAGCCATTTTGTGCCAGGATCTACGATGAAACTATGAGTTTTTGGTATGCTTTTAGCGCCTATTCTTTCAATCCGACCATCAAAAAAAGCTTTAAATCCCGTTACAAACGAGAGATTTAGCCCAAGCTTTTGAACATTTATCGTACCCCAACCAGCACCAAAGTCATTGGATAAATTGCTGTCATTGCTGAAATCGAGTAAAAAGTTTCCTGACCCAATCGATGCGCCACCAATTAGAGGAATGGAACTAGGAACGTTGACACTAGCACCACCAGACATTGTGATATCAAAATTAGAAGTAGTTTTGAAGCCGCTTTGTCTTTTTCATCACGTTTGCCACTGACCAGTTCAACCGATAGAGGTAATGGATCAGGGCAGGGAGTTGTATCTACCTTGTACACCCACTTGGTGGTATCAATTTCTTGGTTAGGTGTTACTTTAACTTGTAATTGATCAGAGTTTTTCCCCTTGGGAAGATTCAATCGTACAGTTTTACCACCTGATATCAGCCCTGTATTCAGGATACTCTCTCCTGCATAGCGGATTTCCAACTGATCTGGAACTTCATACATCTGGTAGGATACTTGTACTGTTCCTCCATCTTTTGAGTCCAAAGTAATTGTTTTTGAGTCTCCAATAAAACCCCCACTGATAGGGCCAAGAGTTGCCTGCTCAATACTCACCCTTTCCCCATCCAAAACAACGATCGCCGAATCATCCTCACCCCACAGTGCTAACAGTTCGGACTCACTCAACCCCTTACCCTGAACCAAATCAGCAAACAGTTCTCCTTCATCCCCAGGAGAATCGATCGCATTGATTTGAGCATCAATATAATGACCATATTCTTCTAATAAAACCGATGCGATCGCCCCTACATTGCCAGTATTTTCATTCACTAACTCCTGGGATAAATAAATCGTATTTGTAGCAGATGCAAAAGCACCTCTAGCATTATTAATTTCAGATGCAGGACGAATTTCAATAGCCGGGAAATTAATTAAATCTGTTGTTTCCCAATTTTTCTGATTCCCTAATGCTATTTGCATCTGACTCAGGAAAAAAAAGTGTCACAAAGTGACGATTTTGCTATAATAAAGTGACAAAAAGTGAATCAATAGGTCTGAATCCCGACAGCTAGGGACATAGACCAAGTTTTAATAATTAAAGGGAAGAGGGAAGAGGGAATGGAAAAATGGCAATAAGGTTCATACTTTTGGCTGTTTCATATCAGTTTTAAATTATTACAACTGATTTAGGATTACCATAGAGTTTTAAACATTTTTATAATTAATCCCCGTAGAGACGTTGAATTCAACGTCTCTACAATAATTTAGGATTCTTGATTTAACCGTAATACCGCCATAAATGCTTCTTGGGGAACATCTACAGACCCCAAAGATTTCATCCGTTTTTTGCCTTTGGCTTGCTTCTGTAACAGTTTTTTCTTCCGACTAATATCCCCCCCATAACATTTGGCTAATACATCTTTTCTTAACGCTGGAATACTTTCACTGGCGATCACTTTAGATCCAATTGTGGCTTGAATGGGAACTTTAAATTGATGACGAGGAATCAATTCTTTCAGTTTTTCCACCATTGCCCGTCCAACATGATAGGCTTTATCTCGGTGAACAATCATTGCTAAAGAATCAATGGCATCTTTATTGATCATAATATCGAGTTTAACTAAGGCATTTTCTCGATATCCAATAATATGATATTCCATACTGGCATAACCACGAGAACGGGATTTCATCTGATCAAAAAAGTCCGTTACCACTTCCGCTAAGGGCACTTCATAAACTAAGGTTGTTCGTCCCTGGGCTAAATAGCGCATATCCTTAAATTCACCCCGACGACCCTGAGCTAACTCCATTAAACTGCCCACATAAGCTTCAGGAGTAATCATCTCCACCCGCACATAAGGTTCTTCGATTTTTTCCCGGTGGTTGGGTTCAGGTAAATGGCTAGGGTTATCGATCATAATCACTTCTCCTTTTTGAGTTGTGACTTGATAAACCACCGAAGGAGAAGTAACAATTAAGTCTAAATCATATTCTCGTTCTAAACGTTCTTGCACAATTTCCATGTGCAGTAACCCTAAAAATCCACATCGGAAACCAAACCCCATTGCACTAGAAGTTTCTGGTTCATAGGATAACGCAGCGTCGTTTAATTTGAGTTTTTCTAAGGCTTCTTTTAGGTTAGGATATTCATCAGAATCCGTTGGAAATAACCCACAAAACACCATCGGTTTTGCTTCGGTATAACCGGGTAAAGCTTGTTCGGCTTGGCTATTGGCTAAGGTAATTGTATCGCCAACCCGTGCATCTTCAACGGCTTTAATAGCAGCAGAAAAATAGCCCACTTCGCCAGCGTGGAGATCATCAACGGGGATTTGAGTCGGAGATAATACGCCTATTTCATCGATTTCATATTCTTTCCCCGATGCCATTAAACGGACGAGATCGCCTTTTTTCATTCTCCCATCCATCACCCGAAAATAAACAACAACTCCGCGATAACTATCATAATAACTATCAAAAATTAATGCCCGTAATTTCTGATCAACCGTATCCTGGGGAGGCGGAACTAAATGTACAATGGATTCTAAAATTTCATGAATTCCCACCCCTTCTTTCGCCGAAGCTAACACCGCCCCCGAACAGTCTAACCCAATAATTTCTTCAATTTCACTTTTGATTCGATCCGGTTCCGCCCCAGGTAAATCAATTTTATTTAAAACTGGAATAATTTCTAAGTTATTTTCTAAAGCCAGATAAACATTTGCTAAAGTTTGAGCTTCTACCCCTTGAGACGCATCAACTACTAATAACGCCCCTTCACAAGCGGCTAAAGACCGAGACACTTCATAGGAAAAGTCAACGTGACCCGGAGTGTCGATTAAATTCAACACATATTCTTCACCGTCATCGGCTTTGTAATTCATCCGGGCGGCTTGCAATTTAATCGTAATTCCTCGTTCTCGCTCTAAGTCCATGGAGTCGAGAAATTGTTCCTTCATTTCTCGCTTTTGAACAGCACCCGTTGCTTCCAAAAGTCGATCTGCGAGGGTAGATTTCCCATGATCAATATGAGCAATAATAGAAAAGTTACGAATTCGAGAAACAGGAACGTTAGTCATAAAGTGATATTCACAGGCATAATAGGGGAGACTCCCGTTACAGTAACGAGGGTCTGCTTCATGTATTTTAACAAAAGAAACCCAGGGACACACCGATTTTTTGAGGGAAACAGAGGGGATTAGGGCTGTTTTTCTAATTCCGACTTCATCCGTTCTAGGGTAAGGTGCATTTGTTCAAACATTTGGTCAGGGGTAATCCCAAACTGACCCAGTTGGGTTCGCAACTGTTCAACGGTCATCTGGGCCATGAAATCTTCGGAAAGTTCAAACCGCTTCATAAAAATGCGGTAACGATCCATAATCCCTTCCATTTGTTCAATATAGAGTTTTTTCCCCTCCCGATCAAACTTGCCATAATCACTGCCCAGTTTGATCATGGATTGATAATCTTCAAATAGCTGTTTAGCTTCCTGTTGTACGATGTCTGAATCAAAGAATCCCATAGTTTCTCGAATTTTTTTACTAATAGGGGTTTGAGTTTAAGCGCTTTTAACAGATTTTTTCATATTTTAACCCCTGGCGAGAGGGTTGCTTACACTCCCACAAGTCGCAATTTCCGTACTTATGGCCAGGGTTGGGGACAACAACCCCGTTTAGCGGAGAATTGATCCAGTTTTGAATACAAGTTCTGTTCTTAATCATAGCTAATTCTTGTTAAAATTGTCAACCTGATTTTCCAGAATTTCTAATACTGCTTTTGGCAATAACTTATCCTTAAACCAAATCACCGGAACCGGAAGACGATTAATATTAATTCCGGCATTTTCTAAATTCAATCGTTCAGAAATAGCTAAAATCAAAGTGTCACATCCAGAACGTTGAACCTGATAAAATTTTTTCTGTAAATATTCCGGTCGCCAATAGCCAATAATCTCTAATAAAAATACCCGTCCATCGGGATGAACTAGGCGAAAATCAGGAATCATCACACTCCCCGGAATCGGAATTAAATCCACTTCCCGTTCTAATTTCCATTCCGTTTTTAACTTATTCCAACGTTCTGCAAAAGACTGTTCAATCATACTATCATAGGGTTTTCCCGGAGGATAATGACTGACTAAACCACAATCGGAATTTAAACTAAAATAACCCGTTCTCACCACACGAGTATAGGGGTCACGTTGTTGTAATTTGGCTTTTAAACTCCATTTGGTAACATGAAGTAAGGCTGGAATCATTTTAGCTAAGGATAAACCATAGCGGGTACTGGCTTTAAATAAACTCGTCGGCCCATCAATGGTTAACGTAAATCCTTGATCGGCATCTCCTTCAATATAAGTCATTAATTGAAACAATTTTAAATACCGAAATAAGAGTTTATATTCTCCGGGGTCATTGCGATAGGCATTAATGACAATTTGACTCGCTTGATAGAAAATTCCCTGAACTTGAGATAGATTATAACGATGTAATAATGCCTCTGGAGTCGGGGAATCCAATTGTGTTAAAATCCGATTTTCCTGCAAATCTGCATAAATACCCGATAGAATTTGATGGGGTAAAACCTCTCGATTTAAGTCTTGAGTCAGTTGAGTTGCTAACTGTTCTAAGGTGTGTTCTGTAGACCCATAACTCGGCATTGTTTTCGCGGATAATGCAAATACTTTTTGTCGTAATTCCACAGGTTCTAAGGGACTAACCACCTCAAAGGTACAAAAACTACTCTTTAATAAATGGGCTAACCCTCGTTTCAACCGATAGTCAGGACTATCCCCTTCAAATTCCTGTAACCGTTTATTTAATTCCCCTTGGGTTTGATTTAGAGATTCTTCAAAACACCGAATCACTTCCGTTGCTAAATTGATGTGTTTAGTATCAATTTTTAGCCGCAGGGGAATTACCGTTTCTCCCTGTTGTTTATAACTTAAAAGTTCAGAAGGTAGCATCAGAAATTCCAACTCATAAATTTAGGGTCAAACTGAAATTTTACTAACTTTTATTCAGCAATTTTTTGTTCTGTAATTACCATAAATCCTCTGAATTTCCCAGTTTCGGGATGAAAACTTTGGGTGGTTCTAATTCGTTCAGAGGGACTAATCAGATTGATGGTTTCAACGGCTCTTAATTTACCTGTTGTTTTATCCCAAACCATGAAAATAATTAAATCATCATCTTGTTCTGTTGCTATAGATTTATAATTAACAAAAGCAGAGTCTGAACTTTCGATTAAGAGTTTCCCTTCTCCCATAACCGTACCAATGAAATTTTGAGTCTCTGATTGACCATTGCCATAGGTTTGAACATTCGTTTGCACCCACTGATTCTCAACAATATTTTGGGTTAAAACCGCCGTAAATCGAGTTTTTTCTTGCCCGTTTTCATCGAAAACAATCCAGTTTCCTTGCCAAGTTCCCGTATGTTTAGGGAAAACGCTAAAGTCTTTTAATAAAGGCAGGTTGGTCAAATTCATTACTTTTATCCTCTGAGATGAGCAAACTATACTAACAATTAATGATCATATCACACCTTGAAATTATTGCCTATATTTTTACTCAGATTCTTCTGGATTATTCCAGGTTTCCGAGGATTCTGCAACCCGTCTGCCTGGAAAATTCTGAACCCCATATAACGGTTTAGGTTGAAATATATCTAACTGTTGATAATTAGAATTAGAAGATTTATTGGGCGGTTGGGGTTTAGATTTCGTTTCTCCTTTGCGACGTTGAGAGGTACGTTCCTCACTGGTATCTTCGGTAACAACTTCATACAAAATCGCTTGTTTATTGGGAGTATTCCCTTTGCGTAAAACTCGCCCTAAGCGTTGAATATATTCTCGTTCTGAACCTGTTCCTGATAAAATAATCGCAATTTTAGCATCAGGAACATCAACTCCTTCATTTAAAACATGGGATGCGACTAAGGCTTTATAGTCTCCTTCTCGGAATTTTGTTAAGATTTCATGGCGTTCTTTAATGGGGGTTTGGTGGGTAATAGCCGGAATTAAAAACGCTTGAGAAATGCGATAAACCGTTGAATTATCTGCGGTAAAAATTAAGGTTTTTTCAGGATAATGTTGGGCGAGTAAATCGGCTAATATCCTCAATTTCCCGTTCGTACATAAGGATATTTCTTTCGCTTGTCGATGGGCTAACATTGCCCGTCTTCCTAAAGGCGATCGCGCACTTAACATCACAAATTGTTTCCATCCATCTAAACTTGATAATTTAATATTATTCTGTTTAATAAACTCATTCCTGATTTTCATTTGTTCTTGATAAATATCTCGTTCTTTGGGGGAAAGTTTAACTAAAATTTGGACAACTTTATGATTTGCTAACGCTGTTCCCGCTAACTGTTCCGGTGTTTTTCGATAAATTGTAGACCCAATTAACAGCAATAAATCACTATGTCTGCCATCTGAACGTTCAGGGGTTGCTGTTAGTCCTAACCGATAAGGTGCAAGGGAATATTCTGCAATTACACGATAGAAATCCGTTGGTAAATGATGACATTCATCAAAAATTAATAACCCATATTTTTCTCCTAAGCTTTCACAATGAATCGTTGCACTATCATAAGTTGCCACTAAAATCGGGGTTCTATCCTTCGATCCTCCGCCTAATAATCCAATTTCCACATCGGGAAAAGCGGCTAATAAATGAGCATACCATTGGTGCATTAAATCCAAGGTGGGGACAACAATTAAGGTACTATATCCCGTGACTTGCATCGCTAATTGAGCTAAATAGGTTTTCCCGGAAGCTGTGGGTAAAACCACAACCCCTTGACTCCCCACCGCTTGCCAAGCTTCTAATGCTTCCTGTTGATGAAGATAGGGAGGCATTTCAAAACTAGGGGTTAATTCTAATGAGGTAAAATTAGGAGCTTGATCAATAAAATTAACTTCATTTTTGCGTAAAGTTTCTACTAATGCACGATAATAATAAGCAGGAATTCTAAACTTTTCTACCCGATCATCCCAGGTAGCAAAATCAATCCAACTTTTCCCTTTTGGCGGAGGATGTAATAATAATGTACCCCGATTAAAGGATAATATGGGTGTGCGAGGCATGAGTTCCTATTGTATTTTTAAGGATCGATTCTGAATTAGGTTGATTTTTGATTAATAAATCAATATTAGAATCATTATACCCATTGAATCAAAATTAGTATACAATTCTTAATATTCAGATTGCTAGACCGAATTAAACTAACTAGGATCAACAGGATTATGTTACTTCAACGTCATCAACGGATTAAATTAGATGAGACAGACGACTCCCTATTTTACTCCTTTCCCCGTTTTGTTACTCACGTCGATGAAGGGTTTATTAATCAGTTAACCAGCCTTTATCGAAATCGTCTCAAACCTCAAACTCGGATTTTAGATTTAATGAGTAGTTGGGTGTCCCATCTTCCTAGTGATATTGAATTTGCTCATGTCGAAGGACATGGAATGAACACAGAAGAATTAGCTAAAAATTCTCAACTCAATCATTATTTTATTCAAGACTTAAACCAAAATCCTAAACTTCCTTTATCTGATCAAGATTTTGATGCCGTTTTAATCTGTGTTTCTATTCAATATTTACAATATCCTGAAGCTATTTTTTCTGAGATTTATCGAATTTTAAAACCCGGTGGAATTACCATTGTTAGCTTTTCTAATCGAATGTTTTATCAAAAAGCGATCGCCGCATGGCGAGAAGAAACAGAAGCCAGTCGGATAGAATTAGTCAAAGGATATTTTAATTCAGTTCAAATCAACAATTTACCAGGATTTAATTCCCCCAAAGTTATTGCTAGTCAATCTAAAACTCCTCTATTTATGCAAATGTTAGGAATGGGAGGAAGTGATCCTTTTTATGCTGTCATTGCATCTCGGAATTGAAATTGCAACCCCATAACAGTCAACCGTCAACCGTCAACAAATATGATGAAACCGTATCAACAAATTAAAATTCAAGACTGCGGTGAACCTTTAGTTAATATCCCCATAGAAAAATTTGTAGTAGAAACTCCCCATGCTTATCAAAAATTAGGCGCGCCTTATCATCTTTCTGCGGTAGATTCTCCTTATTATTTAAGACAAAGTGTTTTAGACCATTTACTAATAGCACAATTGCAATTACAGGAAAATCATCCGAACTGGAAAATTTTAATTTTTGATGCCTATCGTCCCGTAGAAGTACAACAATTTATGGTGGATTATTCCTTTGAACAGCTATTAAAACAACGAGGAATAACTCAACAATCTCTTTCAGCAAAACAACACCAATCTATATTAACAGAAGTCTATCAATTTTGGGCAGCACCCAGTTTAGATCCAGCCACACCACCGCCTCATAGTACGGGTGCGGCTGTGGATATTACTTTAGTTGATGAACAGGGAATTCTTGTTAATATGGGTTCCCCCATTGATGAAATTTCTCCTCGATCTTATCCCAACTATTTTAAGAATTGTTCTGATATAATAGAGCAAAGTTATCATCAAAATCGTCAAATTTTATCAGAAGTTATGAAAACCGCAGGATTTCAACAACATCCGAATGAATGGTGGCATTTTTCCTGGGGTGATCAACTTTGGTCATGGTTAACAAATCAACAGCAAAATCAAACCCCTATTATTGCAAAATATGGTCGATATTCCGGTTGATTGTTAAAGCTTAAGATCTCAAGTTTTGAATTTCCTCTAAACTTAACCCTGTTGTTCGGCTAATCGTTTCATCGTCTAAAATATTCAACAGTTGACGAGCAATTTCCGTTGCTTTTTCGGTTCGACCTTCCGCTTGACCCTCTTGTTTTGCTAAACTGATTGCATTTCTTTGATCTTGTAAAAATAGTTCCCGTTTTTCAAATTCATCAAGTTCCTCACGGGTTAAATTCGTTTGATTAGCAATTTCAAACGCCCGTTGAATTTGAGGAACACGCTCTAAAGTTTCAGGAACCGATTCTAACAGTCTAGCACTTTGCATAAAATAAATCCATTTATCCGTCAATGTCTCTAATTCCTCTAAGGATTTCTGAAATTTAGGTAATTCCACAAACACTAACTCTAATTCGTTTTCAGAATAATTAAAGTTGTGATTTTTTTCTTTAAACACAAACCGAGAAATTAAAGCATCGGTATTTTCAAACTCGATAAAATCGGTAATGGTTAAAGCAATTACAGGTTTTAGAAATCGATAACCTTGTCCAGCATCTAATTGCAATGAATAGGTTTTTGCGGCATTGTATAACACTCGTTTCGTAAAGGCTTCTACATTTAAAACCTGCATCTCAATAATCACGATTTCACCCGTATTCAGTTGAGCTTTAACATCTAAATAAGTATCCTTTAATCCCGTAATTTTGGGCGCAAGGTAAGGATCAAAAATTTCTAAATCCTGAATCATTGGCTCAGAATTATAAACCAGTGCATTCAGAAAACTAATTAAAATATCCTTACTTTCCGATGAACCAAATATTTTTTTAAAGGCAAAATCAGTTTTAGGATTGATAAAACGCATGACTTTTATTCCCTCGTAAATAAATTGAGATAATCAGCATTAATCGGGGCAATATATTTCAAATTAGCCCGAACATAACAAACTCCCGAATTAAACCGAGGGCCCGCCGGATGAATACTTTCTACTTTTAACCAAGGTTGACCATTTTTAATCACAATTGCATCCCCTTTTCCATTATTAGAAAAAAGAGCATTAATAATTGCACCCGACATTAACTTAACTTTAACCGTTCCTTCAGGAGTATTCCGACAGTTGAGAGATTCGGGGTCAACAACTAACCAGTTAATATTATTATAAAGTCCTCGATTTCCTTGAACTTTTGCCGTCATAAAATCTCCTTTAGTATTAGCCTTTGGGACTTCGGCCATTTGAGCTATTGCTAGGCTTGTTACCAAGGTTAGGGTTGTCATAACCGTTGTCATACCAGAAAGCAGTGTTGAAATCAATTTCATAATTAGACCTGAAGCTATAAAACGATTGCTGAAAGAACATGAATAAGTTAACATCTTTTGGGATTGTAACTTATCCAACTTTAGGTTAAAATTCTTACTTGTATTATATTCTTTTTGGATGGAATTAGATGCAAAATTAATCTATTGTTTCGTTTTGTTCCGAAAAATCAACAATTAAAAGGGAATCTAAAAGCGACCTCCTCCTGATTTGATCACTCTCTAACAACTTCAAACTTTATGGTAAACTTTACAGATATAACAGATCATTGGGCAAAAAACAGTATTGAAACACTGGCGAATAAAGGGATTATCAGTGGTTATCGAGACGGAACCTTTAAACCCGATGCACCTTTAACTCGTGCTGAGTTTGCTACGATGCTGATTAAAGCCTTTCCTCAACTTTTAGACATCCGAGAAACCATCGAATTTAAGGATATTTCACCTCAATTTTGGGCTTATAGTGTGATTCAAAAAACCTATCGTACAGGGTTTATGAGTGGTTATGAAGACCAAAGTTTTAAACCCCAACAAAATATTCCCAGAGTTCAAGCCTTAGTCGCTTTAGTGAAGGGGTTAAATTATGAACCCAGTCAATCTATTGTTAAAACCTTAAATCAAACCTTAACGGATGCTAAAGATATTCCCAATTATGCTCGAACTGCTATAGCTGCGGCGATTGAATCTGGGTTAGTTGTTAATTATCCAGAAGTCAAACTTTTAAACCCCAATAAACCCGCAACTCGTGCAGAAGTGGCTGTGTTTTTCTGTCAGGCTTTACGTCAAGTTAATGAACCTTTAACTATTGCAGAACAATATATTGTTAAACCCCCGATTATTCCCGTTCCTACTGGAGAATTAAGAGGGGTTTGGTTAACGAATATTGATAGTGATGTTTTGTTGTCTAAAAATGCCTTAACAGATGCCTTGAATCTATTAGCTGAATTTCAATTTAATACGGTTTATCCAACAATCTGGAATGAGGGTTATACTCTCTATCCTAGTGTATTAATGGAACGGTTTACCGGAATTAAAATTGATCCCATTCCTGAATTAAAAGATCGAGATATTCTTCAAGAAATGATTCCCTTGGCAAAAGAAAAGGGAATTAGTGTGATTCCTTGGTTTGAATTTGGGTTTATGGTTCCTCCAAATTCTAAAATTGCCGAACTGCGTCCCCATTGGATTACTTGTCGTCAAGATGGCACAAAAGCCTATAAAGAAAGTCAAGTTAATCAAGTTTGGTTAAATCCCTTTCATCCCCAGGTTCAACAATTTATTTTAGGATTAATCATTGAAGTGGTTAAAACCTACAATATTGATGGGATTCAACTCGATGATCACTTTGGTTTACCTGTGGATTTAGGGTATGATGAATTTACCGTACAATTATATCGCAAGGAAACGGGAAATCCCACCCCTCCTAGCGATTTTCAAGAGGAAAATTGGGTGAGTTGGAGAGCAAAAAAAATCACAGAATTTTTAACTCGAATTTTCTGGGTAATTAAAGACTATAAACCTAATTGTATTCTTTCTTTATCCCCTAATCCTTATTTGTATGCCTATTCTCAGTTTTTACAAGATTGGAAAACCTGGGAACAAGAAGGCTATTTAGAAGAATTGGTTTTGCAACTGTATCGGGATGATATGAATGGGTTTTTAGCCGATTTAAAACGTCCTGAACTCTTAGAAGCAAAAAGCCATATTCCTGTTAGTATTGGGATTTTAACGGGATTAAAAATTAAACCCATGTCCTTTGAAACAGTCAAAGAACAAATCCAACTCACTCGCCATCGTCAATTTGCGGGAACGTCATTTTTCTTCTATGAAACCTGGAAACAAATGATGGAATCAGAAACTCAAAAAACCGAATTTAAAACCTTATTTTCCGATGGTTTACAACGTCCTCAATTTGTCTAAAGATGAATGAAAATGATTATTATTCGTCCTTATTTAGAACAAGATTGGTCACTCATTTGTCACGTTCATGATCGCGCTCAACCTGCGGAATTTAAAGGCTCTTGTGATTTAAGGGCAATGACACCGTTAGCGAAAAATCCTAATGCGGAACAAATTTGCTATTCTTATAAGAAATTTGTGGCTTGTAAAGGAAAAACGGTTGTCGGTTTTGTTGCCATTGATCGCAACTGTATTGCCCTATTATATATTGATCCTGACTATCAAAATCAAGGGATTGGCAAGCGGTTATTAAACTTAGCTTTAAAGTTGATTGGTTCTCCCGCTTATACGATTGTGATGGCAGGAAATCAACGAGCGATCGCTTTTTATCAAAAAGCTGGATTTCAAGAAATTGGGACTTTTAAAAGCCATATTTCCGGTTATCCCTGCCAATTTATGCGTTTAGTTCGTTCAACAGAAAAGATTGATCAGTTAATATAAACCCTCTTTTATGATTGAATCAAGAAAGCCCTGAAGGGCTGACTACGTTTTATTAGGAAGGTAAGGTAAAAACGACTGCTAAATATTCGCGGTAACTGCAA
Source organism: uncultured Oscillatoriales cyanobacterium (assembly GCA_903893625.1). GTDB lineage: Bacteria > Cyanobacteriota > Cyanobacteriia > Cyanobacteriales > Microcoleaceae > Planktothrix. The sequence continues at coordinate 52,126 of CAITND010000016.1, read as the reverse complement.
ATGCGATCGCCTTGAATATCAAAGGCAATGGCGGCTTGATTTTGATAAGGTTTCTCCCACATTTTCCCTTCCGAATAAACTTCAAAAACAACCGTTGTTTCATTACTGGTTATCTGTTGTAACGTTAACAATAACCCGTTTTTAAACACAGATTCAGTGGCATAATTTAAGAACTTTGCTAACATTATTTTTCCTTGATGTAAGCCTTTGTAGGAGCCTGCGGGAAAGGAAAATGTACAATCTTCCGTCAGCATTTCTAAAAAGGGTTCCCACTCTCCAGTTGCTAAACCCTGCTGAAGTCGAGTAAACCCCTGTTGAGCGACTGCTAAGGTTGAAGATGATGAAGATTCCATAACTTCTCCTTAATTCTTATAATTAGCGGTATGTTCTTGCATTAATTGGGCAACATCGGGGTTATAAATTCTGAGATAATTCCAGTAATTTTCAAACACCGATTTCACATAATCTTGAGTTTCAGAATAGGGAATTTTAACGACAAATTCATCGGGATCTTGAAATCCAAAGCGTTTAACCCAATCCGAAACCGCACCCGGCCCAGCATTGTAACTGGCGACGGCTAACATGGAATTATTGTTATATTCTCGATGGGTAAAATCTAAATAATAAGTGCCTAAATTGACATTATCATTCACATTTTCTAAGGAATAATCTTTCAATTTAATTTGTTTAGCAACATCTGCCCCCGTTTCTGGCATCACCTGCATTAATCCCGTCGCCCCGACAACAGATTTAATCCCCGGCATAAACCGGGATTCTTGACGAATTAAAGCCGTGACTAATACCGGATTTAATTGTCGTTCTTTTGACCAATTAACAATGGTTTCTAAATAGGGAAAAGGATATAATGCTTCCCAATAAGCGGGTCTTTGTTTTAATTCTAAATATTGCGATCGCTCTTGAGGATCATCTCGCCGAATTAAACTCGATAACATCCAAATTCCATCTAAATTATCCCCCACTGCCATCCGCATTAATCCATCGGTATATTGTTCAGTAACTGAAGGCTGCATTGGATTTTTAAACTCCGTTTGCCATAGCGTCCAAGCCTCTTGATTTTGTCCTAACGCATACAATTCTTGTAAGGTTTGAGAACCCGCCGGAGGCACTTCTCGAATGTCAGGATGTTCAACATGGGGAGAGAGAGGTCGAACAGTGGTAAAATCCCCTACAGGCCATCCTAAATGAACGGCAGAACGCCAAGCATAATAGGAAGAAGGATAACGCACAATTAAATATTCATAAGCTTTTTTTGCCTCTTGAGAATTGCCGATTTTTTCTGCCCATTTCCCCACCCAAAATGTCGCTTCTGGGGCAAATTCACTATCAGGATTTTTCGTTGAAACTTGTTTTGCCCAGTCGGAAGCTGATTTTAAATTTCCGGCTTTTGCGGCTTGTTGAGCGAGTTCCCAACGCAATTGGGCGGCGGCTTCAGAATCACTATATTGACTGAGTAATTGTTGACGAGTTTCTGAAGCGGATTTTTCCGATCGCATTTGATCTAACAGTTTAGCTTTATCTAATAAGGCTTCTGCTGCATGACGGGGAAATTTAGCAATAACTTGATCTAAATAAACTAAAGCCTCTTTTTGATCCGAAAGCCTCGATAATCTGAGTAAACCAAATCCAGCATCTTCCCCTTGGGGATCAATCTCTTGGGGAAAGGTATTAATTAACTGTTTATAGGCAATTCGAGACTCAGGAATTTTATCATCTAACCATAACCCTCTCCCATGACGATAGAGATTTTGAGGCGTTTTTGGAGCTTTAGAATAGGCGATCGCTGCTTTGCCATATTCCTGTTTTTCCCAATAACCAAACGCCACAATTTCCCATTGTTCGGGAGTGAGTTGATTCCCAAATTTTGCCTTTAATTGTTCTAAATAAGTTCCATAGTCTTTTAAATACAATCCATGTTGGGCAATTAATAATAATAACTCCGGTTGATTGGGATTTTGTTTGAGGCGACTTTGAGCAATTTCCAGGGTTCGGGGATGACTGGGAAATTTTGCGATCGCTTGATCCCAATATTCAGGATTTGTTTTTCCTAACGCAAATAACGCTTCTATAACAACAGGTTGTTCTCCATAATTTTCTAAGAGTTCCTGCCAAGTTGTCTGAGCTTTTTCTGCCTCTCCCATTTGTTCATAAGCTTGCGCCCGTTTGACTAAAATATGACCGGATAATAGAGGATAATCTTTCTCTAATCCCTCTAATAATTGAATTGTGGTTTCTGGTTTTTCCTGTAAAGAATCACTGGCTAATAAATATCGTGCCCGACTTCTTTCTACAGAAGTATTTCGCTCTTGGGCGATGGGTTCTAATTCCGTTTGACGTTGAGAAACGGGCAATAAAGCGAGTTTTAAAACTTCCGACTCAGGGGTTTGTGAACCGGGAGAATAGGTCTGTTGTAATGACTGTTTCCAGGCTCGAAATTGTGTCAGTGGAAAGAATACACCCACCAACAAAGCCCCAGATGCAATTACTGGCAAAATCCAAACTTTTGAGATTCGTCGCTTAATCATGGGAATTACGAATTACGAATTACGAATTACGAATTGGGAACACCGGAGGAAAAGAGGGACACAAGTTTAGATTTCAGCATCAGTCTATGTTCTAACACCTTTGATGTTCTGAAGTCAGAAACTTCCGACCTCCTCGTAATACCCACCGTTTATTTTTTCACCTGACATAATAACCAACGTAAGGACAGGGGGGGTTTTTGGATCGGAATCACATCTCGACCCTGTGACCAATGCTCAAACCAAGTCGTGGGCGGCCAAGCTTCCGGGGGGAGGTGAGTGCGTTCATACTGATAAACCGACTCATCGGAAATTACTTGTAGCGGTAAACCCTGTAAGATCGAATTCATCTCAGCAGGAGTAATCAAATAAGACCATTGAATTTGACCCATTTCTCGAACTTTATCATTGAGTTCAAAGTTTTCATCGGTGATAAATGTACTGAATAAAATTAATCCCCCAGCAGCAACCGCATCACAGACTTTTGTTAACAGGGTTTGGACATCCTCTAAGTTCCGAAAATGGGAAATCACTTCAGCAATTATCGCTAACCGATAATAATTAGCGGGTAAAACTAAAGCCGGGTTGAGAATATTACTTTGAATGACCCGAATGGGTAAACTCGCTTCTTTCGCTTCCTTAGCAATAATTTGAGCAAAGTCTGGGGTGAGTTCGACCGCATCTACCGGATGTCCTTTCCGGGCTAAAGGTAGTGTATTTCGACCGACACCCGCTCCGACATCTAAAATAGGGGTGTGAACGGGATCGGAGAAATTAGACACCACCGCCATTAATTTAGCATCGGGATGCGCTCCAAACAACGGCCCTTCACGGGTTGTTAACCAGCGTTGATATTTATTTTCTAAAGAGGTGACTTCCGTTGTCACCGTGAGTTTTAAACCACTGGTTAATCCTTGGGTGGGGTCAGGAGGTTCATATTTGAAGACTAAACGGCTATGGGGTGAAGCTTGATATCCTTCCTGTAATTTTCGTTCCACAAGCTGACGTAACCCATTCAATTCATCTGGGGTAAAATTTTGCCCTAATGCTGTCAGCAGAGCATGAAACTGACTCATGTATTCGTCCAGCAAAGCTGGTACACAAGGAAGAACCAGTTGTCCTCGTGCTGAAGTCAGTCGTTTCACTTTTAATAAAAGTGCTTTTTCAATTAGATTTTGATCATTCACTGTAATCGGTTGATTCACGGCTACCACGAATACAATTTCCTCTCAATGCTGTGTAACAACTTGCCCTGTTGCTCTAATTTATCAGGAAAAGCAGAGAAATCAACAGACTTCCTGTTTCTGGTCTAATCATAGCCATGCCCGAAAAAAGCTATTTAGAAAGGTAGAATTAGGGTGAACAGGTACAGCAGGAGGTTTAGGAGGTAGTTGATGCCCTGGTGTTCCAAAACCTAATAATTGTGAAAAATCTACGGTTTGAAGAACTCAGGAGTCTAATATTTTTATGTGTTTTTCAGCAACGGCAAGTTTTACTGCCAGTTTCTCATTATCTGTATTAGGAATTGCAACCCTGACACAAACGACCTCGAAAAATCAGCTTTTATTAGCAGCTTTTCCTTTATTATTTGCAACTCAGCAATTGCTTGAGGGTATTGTCTGGTTAACTTTAGATCATAAATCATCTCTCCTCTATTTTATCGGAATTTACGGTTTTTTAGGCTTTGCTACAGGATGTTGGTTGATTTTTTGCCCGATTTCAGTTTATTTATTAGAAGAGAATCCATTTCGCAAGAAATTGATTTTAGGATTAACAGGGATCGGAACTATTTTAGGGATTTATCTTTTGAGTTGTGTGGTCAAACAAGAAGTGATGGCGACTAATTATTCTGGCAATTTATTATACAATCTCAATTTATTATATGATTTTAAGTTTATCTACTTTTATGATATCTGTAAATATTTATATTTGCTGGTGATCAGTGTTCCGTTTTTAATATCAAGTCAAAGGCTATTAGTTTTATTTGGAATGTTGGTCATCCTTTCTTTTATTCTAGCCGACAGATTTTATCAAACCACTTTTATTTCAGTGTGGTGTTTCTTCGCCGCCTTTCTGAGTAGTGTTTTGTTATTGATATTTTTTAACTGGAAAACAGCATTATCAAAGGATTAAATTTAACGATAAACGTTAAGTTTAATCCTAATTAAACCCGTCTAAACGTTTAGATAATTCGTAATTCGTAATTCGTAATTCGTAATTCGTAATTCGTAATTCGTAATTCGTAATTCCTAATTCGTAATTCGTAATTCGTAATTCCTAATTCCTAATTCCTAATTCCTAATTCCTAATTCCTAATTCCTAATTAGTCCCCCTCATCATCGTCATCGGGATGGTCTAAAATATTTCGTACCACATTTCCGCCAAACTCGTTCCGTTTTTCAATCTCACTCACTTGTGTTGCAATTTGTTTGGCTATTTCAATGTCTCCGAGTCGGGCTCGAATTAGTCCTGATGCTGCATAGGCATTAATATAAAGCCGAATATTGGGCTCGTCTAAGCGCGCGCTCAAGATCGGTTTGAGTTGAAACCAATCTTCAGGGAGCAATTCTATGCGTTTCACCATTTCTAGCACTTTCGTCGCCACTTGCAATGCCAAAGGATCGTTGTGAGTGTAAAAGAAATAGCGATAGGCAGACACTAACACATCGGGATCTTCATCGGCAATGGCAAGCGCCTGATTGATATAACCATCGGCGAGATCGGGATTATTCCAATGAGTAGATGCCAGCACTAGCAATTGTTTGACGGTTTCAGGGACGGTATACCATGATAATCCATCAGTATTGGGTGCTGGCGAAACTTGGTTTTTATTTTGTGGCTGAGAAAGAGGCATTATTCTAACAATATCTTGATAAATTCAATCATTGGCTGGCAACTACCCATTCTATTCAGAATGTCAGTTTTCTAGCCAATCATTAGTGGGATGTCAGCATTGTAGAGCATGACAATTTAAAACCCCTTGACTTCTTAACTCTGTACTCAAGCTCTACAAGTGCTACTCCACAAGCCTTTCAGTAAATATTTTTGGGTGAGGTGCTAGTATTTTAATCCAGGTCTTACAGGGTTAGCTGTAGAAATCTCTGAGAATGAGTTGTTTGGAGCCAAATTCACTACTGATTCTAGTAAATTAGAAGTCATCTGTTGAGTAATACGTTCTTTCGCTAACGCTCGGTATTCCCAGAAATGTTCTCCAGCCGCACATAACCCCAAATACATATTCAAAACCTGGGGTTTTCTTAACAGAATGATCCAGAGTTGATACCAAAACTGGCCTCGAATTTCAGGACGACGAATGCCTTGATGCCAGATCAGTTGAATTACTAATCTTAATCCTTTGTCGAAAGGGAATTTCATGGCTTGCTGATGATGTTTTAAGGTCGCAATCTTGAGGCATTGTTGTAAACAACGTCGAAGATAATTCTCCGGTTCGTACATCGTCCAAAACCCTTCAACATACTCTCTGGCAATTTCTGTTATCGGGCGTGTCGGAACGAAATTCATCATGGTATTTTGGTCGCCTGTGGGATGGCTATTACTATTAATTAAACGCTGTTCTTTTTTAAGTCGCTCCCAGAGGGCTGTATTGGGTAGAGCTTGAAGAATACCTAACATCGGTTGCGGAATACTCGTTTGTTCAACAAAGGCTTGAATGCGATCGCCCGCGCCCGCTCGCTCTCCATCAAAACCGAGGATAAATCCAGCATAGATCAACAGTCCTGCATCGTTAATTTTACGACAGGCTTCTACGAGAGGATTACGGGTATTTTGTAGTTTGCGGGTAATTTGTAAGCTATCCTGGTCAGGGGTTTCAATACCCATAAAGACGGCATAAAAACCCGCTTCACCCATGAGTTGCAATAATTCATCATCCTCAGCCAAATTCACAGAAGCTTCAGTCATAAAAGTAAACGGATAGTTATGCTCCTGCATCCAGGGAATCAGTTCTCGCAGAAAGCGTTTAACATTCCGTTGATTACCAATAAAGTTATCATCCACAATAAATAATGAGCCCCGCCAACCCAAGTCATAGATGGTTTTTAACTCAGCCAGAGCTTGACATGGTTCTTTGGTGCGGGGTTTGCGACCATAGAGAGAAATAATGTCACAAAATTCGCAATTGAAGGGACACCCGCGCGAAAATTGGATAGCCATCATTAAGTAGGCATCCTGTTGAAGCAGGTCAAACCGGGGGATGGGACTTTGAGTGACATCGGGCTTATCAATTGAACGAAAGATTCCCTGGGTTTCGCCTTGACGCAGGGCTTCCAGAAATGGGGGAATGGTCATCTCCCCTTCATCGAGAATCAGGAAATCCGCCCCAAAGTCCAGGGCATCTTGGGGGACAGAGGTGGGATAGGGGCCACCGACGGCGACGGTTTTGCCCAGTCGGACGGCTTTCTGAATTAGGGCTTGAAAGTCAGACTTTTGCACCAGCATGGCTGAAAGAATCACTAAATCGCACCACTGCCAATCTGCTTCAGTTTCACAGGTGACATTGCGATCGCGAAATCGAATTTCCCACTCTGGGGGTAACAGTGCTGCAACAGTAATAATTCCCAAGGGCGGAATTACCGCCTTCAGTCCCACAATTTCCATGAAGCGATCATAAGACCAGAAAGACTGGGGAAATTGAGGATAGAGTAGCAATGCTTTCATAAATCTCTCCGGTAACTTAAGTTGACTCTTCTGGGCGGGGAAGCAGTGTACAACTAACCCATTGGAAATCTAAGAGGTTTTTCCACATTTTCATACCGTCAGATTATAGTTACATCACCCTCGAAATTTAATCTATCCCAAGTATGATGATCATAATAAAAATCATGGAACTTGGAGGTCAACAAACGTGCAATGGATCACGAAAGCTGCTCTCATCCGCCTGGGGATTTTGTTAGGGGGTTTAATGGTTTTGTTCATGGCGATCGCCTCTTTAATCGCAACCATGCCCGAAAAAAGCTATTCAGGACAGTTACCGCCCTTAACTGCCTCTCAACAGCAATTGCGGGATGATTTAAACCGAGATATTAAAATAATTGCTGAAGATATTGGTGAGCATAATTATATTTTTTATAGCAATTTAATTCAAGTAGAAAATTTTTTAAAGAAACGTTTGAGTCAAGCAGGATATTCGGTCAATACTCAAGAGTATTCCGTTAATGGACAAGTTTTTCGCAACTTAGAAGTAGAAATTCAGGGAACTGAAAAACCTGATGAAATTGTAGTTATTGGTGCTCATTATGATTCGGTTGTCGGTTCTCCTGGAGCAAACGATAATGGTTCTGGAGCCGTTGCTGTTTTATCTTTAGCCAAGCTATTTGCCACAACTCACCCCAAACGAACCTTGCGGTTTGTGGAATTTGTTAATGAAGAACCCCCGTTTTTTTGGTCAGAAAATATGGGAAGTTTGGTTTATGCTAAACGCTGTCAAGAACGCCAGGAAAATATTGTAGCAATGCTGAGTTTAGAAACTATGGGCTTTTATTCTCAAGCCAGGAATAGTCAACAGTATCCGGTCAATATTTTAAGATTAATTTATCCCAATCAAGGAAATTTTATTGGTTTTATTGGTAATATTGGCTCCCGATCCTTAATCCATCAAGTCATAGCAAAATTTCGCACTTCTGCTGAATTTCCCTCCCAGGGCGTTAGTTTACCTAATTTTATTCCGGGGGTAGGATGGTCAGATCACTGGTCATTTTGGCAAGTTGGCTATCCCGCTTTAATGGTTACAGATACAGCCCCCTTTCGTTATCCTTATTATCATACTCAACAAGATACTCCCGATCGAATTGATTATGATTCTTTAACCTATGTTGTATCAGGATTGCAATCTGTGATTCAAGATTTAACCCATTAAGCTGTTAAACATCATACAATTCCCTATTCCCCATTCCCTATTCCCCATTCCCCATTCGTAATTCGTAATTCGTAATTCCCTAATTAACTAGGTATTTGATAAAATCATGCTATTATTGAAATAGTGTCAATTTGGGGCTGTGGCTCAGGTGGATAGAGCAAGCGCCTCCTGAAAAATCGGGCACCATGTGGGGAAACCCCGTGAGTGAATGTGGTCAAACTCAAGGAAGCCTAAGTCTGGCGACAGATAAGGTAATCTTGAGCCAAGCTTTACCTCTCATGGAGGAAAGAAGGTGCAGAGACTGGCTCTAGGGGATGATTTGTTTTATTCTTTAGACATAACGGCCACCACCTACGGGCAGCGTCAGCCTAGGGTGAAGGGATAGTCCAGAGAGTGGGGAAACTCACACAAATCTGAAGCGCTAGGTCGGCGGTTCAAGTCCGCCCAGTCCCGTTTAATTAGGAATTATAAACCGTAGTCAGCAGTAAGCCGTTAACACGGGTCAAGGCTTATCTGTTGTGTCCTTGTAGAATAGCCATGAAACCTCGTCGCACCCGCAGTCAAGACCGGATTCTCACCCAACTCAAAACCCTAAAACGCTCCGTTTCTGCTCAAGAGCTTTATTTGGAGTTGCGTAAAACAAACCAAACGATGGGGTTAGCAACGGTTTATCGCTCTTTGGATGCTTTGAAACGGGAAGGGTTAATTCATGTCCGCACTTTAACCACAGGGGAGGCGGTTTACAGTTGTATCCAGCAGGATGAACATCATCTCACCTGTGTTGAATGTGGACGTTCGATTACCTTCGAGGAATGTCCTGTCCACCACCTAGAAACCCAACTTCAACAATCCCACAGTTTTAAAATTTATTACCATACCCTAGAGTTTTTTGGATTATGCGATCGCTGCGCCCTGACTCAAGAACTGTATAATAACAGCTAAGATAGTTAACACATACAATAGAAATAGTCCTTATTCTTGTATCGTGATCATTCAATGACAACCTTTTGGCAATATGGCAGCAGTAACCCCGATAATGCAACTCATCTGGACACTATTCGCCAGTGGTGGGCATCCTTACAGGGTCAGGAAATTCACTGGCAGCAACGTTTACTTTCCTCCGATGGAGATTTAAGCCATTTAGACTGGGAACCCCAACGATTTGATGAAACATTTGTGATTATGACCCCGGAAGTTCGGGGAATTACACTCTACTGGTTTAAACCAGAACAGCCTCAAGAACGGAATATTACCCCCCATAAATTAGAACTAGATATACAACAAAAACGATTGTATATTTTCCCCCAATCTCAACAGCAAGTTGTGATTCGAGTTGAACGCTATCAACCCCCCTATCAAATGATAGAATTAACTGATCCAGATTTGGCTGTGGGCAAAAATGGGATGATTTTATTACGGGATCATCAACAGTTAATTGAAGTGAAAATTAACCTCAGTTTAGATCGGCTGAACTTATTAAAATCTAAACTCAGTTCTCCTGAATAAACCTATTCTGAATGGATGGAACCCTGGATCGTTTCCTTGACATCTCTTATCAACAATCAACATTCAACAATCAACAGTCAACAACGATTTCTCTGGTATTTTGTATGTTTATGTTCATACATCAGTTTGTCAGCTTTGGCAATCCATTGTTCTAGTGAACAATTATCATTGACATTGTAGGGTTGTACACCAATACTAATGGAGAGTTGATAGGCTCGATTTGAGTTTTGATTAAAGCCATCAATATTAGTTTGTAATCGAGTTTGAAAATGAGTGGAATAGCTTTCTACACCGGGAATAAATAGAACAAATTCATCGCCACCGAGTCGCGCTACAATATCAGCATCTCGAAAAGTTTCCTTGAGAATTTGGGCGGCATCAACAATTGCTCTATCTCCCAATTCATGTCCTATGGTATCATTAATCTTTTTCAAACCATCTAAATCAGCAAACAAAACACAGCAGGGGGTTTGGGTGCGACGAGCAATTTTTAATTGTTGTTCTGCGAGTAAAAAAAAGCCCCGTCGATTATACAGTCCGGTTAATTCATCGGTTAAAGATAGCTGTCTAACTTCTGCTTCAGCTTTCAAACGTTCCTGAATTTCCTGCTCTAACCGTTGATTTTGTTCAATCAGTTGTTGGTGTTGCTGTTGAATTAATAATTGATTTTTTACCCGCACTAAGACTTCCTGTTCTTGAAACGGTTTAGTAATATAATCTACACCCCCCAAATCAAAAGCCCGCAACTTATCTTCCAGACGTTCAAGAGCACTAATAAAAATAACTGGAATGTGAGCGGTTATTTCCGATGCCTTTAACTGTTGGCAGATTTCATAACCATTCATCTCCGGCATATTAATATCCAGCAAAATTAGATTCGGGGGGTCACGGTGAACCCCTTGAAGTGCCATTCTACCATTGAGAGATTTACGGACAACGTAACCCTGAGTCTCTAAAATTTTGGCTAATAATCTTAGATTATCGGGCGTATCATCCACGATCATAATATTCGTTTGAACCCTATAATTGAGTAGAGTATTCATCGTCTTCTCCCTAAATCTGAGTCAGAATGGCGATCGCTTCAAGCTGAAAGTTATCCACGAAAGAGGTAATTGCCTCAATTAAAGGTTGGTTCTCCGGTGGAATTTGACCGATGAGTTGAAGGATCTGATAATCATTGAGATCAAGTGCTGCTTCATGGACATTTCTAATCCATTCTAGAGGCATAATTTGCAAGTCTTCTGAAGTCAGGGTCTTGGATAGTGAAGGGGAGGGTTCTAATGGGGTAGATTCAGCATAGCAATACTCTAAACCTAAGTATTCAGCCATCTTCTGAAATAAAGTTTGTTCTCGGAAAGGCTTACTCATGTAGTCGTTGCAACCCGCAGCGAGGGCAAGAGTACGATCGCTCTGGGAAGCTTGTGCTGTCAGTGCGATAATAACACTATTCTGCCCACGTTCCATTGCCCGAATTTGTTTTGTGGCTTCGTATCCATCGAGGACGGGCATCCGAATGTCCATCCAAGTCAGGTCAGGTTGCCATTCCTGCCATAGCTGTACCGCTTCTTGGCCGTTACTGGCTTCCCGTACCTCAAACCCTAACTGAGTTAATAATCTCACAATCAATAGACGATTTTCGATGCGATCATCAACGACGAGAATTCGATGATGGGTTTGGCCAGGAGCTAATCCAATAACCAAGCGATCACTTTGTTCAGGTGTCACCTCAACGATATCGCTTGAACTCACGGGAAGGTTAAAACTAAATATAGTCCCCTGACCTATTGTACTTTGAACCGAAATCTCTCCACCCATGAGTTCCAGGAGTTTCCGGCTAATCGTTAATCCTAACCCCGTACCACTGACCGATCGCTTCCCAGCTTGGGCTTGCACAAACGCATCAAAGATGATATCCAGTTCTTCAGGGGCAATTCCTACACCTGTGTCGATGACGGCAAATTGGAGAATATATCGAGTTGTAGTTCCGGCTTCGAGAGTAGGAACTGAACTACTGACCTGTAAGGTAATGCTTCCCTGATGGGTAAATTTAATCGCATTACCCAGAAGATTGAGCAAAACTTGACGCAGTTTTTGAGCATCAGTATTAATAAACGGGGGAACATCGGTCGCAATCTCAAAATAAAGGTCAAGTCCTTTAGAACTGGCTCGTTCTGCCAACATATTTCGCATCGAATGCAGCAAAGCAATTAAATCAAAATCACTTTCTTCAAGAGTACAGTGTCCTGATTCAATTTTGGAGAGATCTAAAACATCATTAATTAAATTTAAGAGATGATCGCCACTGCGCCGAATCGTTTGCAGGTCTTCTTGCTGGTTGGGTGTTAGGGAGGAGTCATGACCCATAACTTGAGTAAATCCCAAAATCACATTCAGGGGAGTACGGAGTTCGTGACTCATATTGGCAAGAAAGATACTTTTTGCTAAATTGGCTTGTTCTGCGGCTTCCATTGCCTCTCGGAGTACCATTTCTTTCTGTTTGCGATCGCTAATATCCTTATGAGTTCCAATCATTCGGATCGGCTGACCCTGGGAATTATAGGCTACCACTTTTCCATAGTTGGCAATCCATTTCCAATCCCCCGATTTGCAACGCTGGCGATAATCAAAAGTATAAGGAACAGAGTCATCTTGTAAATGAGCATTCAAGCACTCCCAAACCCAGGATTGATCATCAGGGTGAATCATGTCTGTCCAGAGGTTGAGATCTAGGACTAACTCACCTGGTTTGTAGCCCAGCATCTCCTGATAGCAGGCACTTAAGTAAATTTCTCCGGTTTCAATATTCCAATCCCAGAGTCCATCTCCAGAGGCTTCTAGGGCCATTTGCAAACGTTCTTCGCTCAGGTGTAAGGCGGTTTCGGCCTGTTGCCGAGCCGTAATATCCCGCAAAAAAGCTGTAAAGATAATCTCACCATTGAGATCTAGCTTGGAAATAGACGCTTCGGCGGGAAACTCTGACCCATCTTTGCGTCGGCAAAAAATCCCACCTCGCTCTGCCATCGGTCGCGCATAGCCTCTGGTTTGGGCATAGTCACCGATATGCTGATGATGGATATCTGTAAAGCGACTGGGCATCAACAGGGTCAGGGATTGTCCTAAAACTTCCTCCGCCTGATAACCAAAGATTTGTTCGGCACCTTTATTAAAGAGAGTGATTTGCTGCTTAATATTAATAGAAATAATCGCATCATTAGCAATTTCTAAAATCCCCGCAAACCGAGCCTGAGAAACCTGCAAATCAATTTCAACTTGTTTGCGTTTGCTAATATCTCGGCAAATACAGAAGTGCATGATCTCGCCTTCTATGACCACGCGACTGTAGCTAATTTCGACATCATATTCCGAACCATCTTTGCGGCGATGTCGGGTTTCAAATAAAGACATTAATTCAGCACTTTTGAGAATCGCTTGTAGGTCTTCTGGTGTCAATTGAGCATCCCAATCCGCCACATTTAAGGTTAGGGTTTCTTCTACGGTGTAACCCAACATCTGAGCAAAACTAGGGCTAGTTTGTACCACATCCCCTTGATGATTCATCACAACAATACCATCAAGTGAAGTATTAAACAGGGTTTTCGTTCGCAGGAGTTCTCTTTCTAAATTAATTTCGGCTTGTTTGCGTTCGGCTTCTAGTCGCGCTCTTTCACTAATATCCTTCATGAAGCAATAATGTCCCAACAGTTGATGCTGTTCATCGTAGGTAGCAATCATGACTAATTGTTTATAAAAAATTGAACCGTCTTTCCGAATTCCAATAGTTTCTACTTCGACTCTACCCTCTTTTACCATCTGCCAATAAGCGGCAATCAATTTTTCTAACTCATCAGGATGGACGGTTTTTTGCCACAGCATCCCGATCATTTCTTCGGGTTGATAACCTGTGAACTGAGCATAAGTTTTATTGGCATAAAGATAACGACCTTCGACATCAAGTTTGGAAATTCCTGATACGGCATTTTCCATCACCTCAATCAGTTCTTTCCGTTCAGCTTCGACTTGTTTGCGATCAGTAATATCTTCTGAAAAACAGAGTAAATATTGGGGCTGATGCTGGTCATTGTAAACAGGAATTTTGATGGTATGCAGCCAACGTTTGCCCAAACTTAGACTGTTAATGGGTTCTTCAGGAATATCTTCTATATTTCCCTTCTCCAGCGTTTCTTGATCCTTTTGGTCAAAAAAGCGGGCTTGCTCAATGGGGAAAAAGTCATAGACGGTTTTACCAATGGCTTCTTCGGCGGAGATCCCAAAAAATCGTTCACTGGTTTTATTCCAAAACTGAAATATCCCAAATCGTTCGGGATTGATATCTTTAACAAATACAGCAACGGGTAAATGATCTAATAAAGCCTGTAGGAAATTACGAGTTTGTTGAATTTCTGCCTCGACTTGCTTAAGCTTAGTGATATCAATAAACGTAATTACGACTTGTTGGAGTTGATAATATGTATCAAATTCTGGAAAAGCATTAACTAAAACCCAAGCCAAAGGCTGACTATCTCTATGAATTCCTAAAACATAATTTTTGAGGGGAATTTGAGTCGATAAAACTCGATTTACAGGATACTCCTCAATGGGCATAACAGTGCCATCTTCCCGGACAAAATACCACACAGGATCAATTGCCATTTTCCCCATCATTTGATCCATTGACAGCCCTAATAACTCACAGGCCATTGAATTGCTAAGTAGAATACTGGTATCAGTCCCATGAATTATAATCCCTGCACTTAAGTTATTGATCAGTTGCCGATACCGGGATTCGCTTTGATGGAGTGCTTCCTCAGCTTGTTTAGTTTTCGTGATATTTCGGGCAATTTTTGAGGCTCCAATAATATTTCCTTTTTTGTCTTTAATCGGAGAAATACTAATAGAAACATCGATCTTTGTTCCATCTTTCCTGATTCGTTTAGTATCGTAGTGTTCGATGCTTTTTCCTTCGACAATTCTTTGTAGAATTTTCTGTTCTTCATCGTGATATTCTGGGGGAATCAGTATTTTAATAGATTGCCCCACTATTTCCAGGGCTGTATAACCAAAAACTATCTCTGCTCCGTGATTCCAGCTTTTAATTACACTTTGTAAATCTTTACTAATAATGGCATCTTCTGAGGATTCAACAATGGCGGCTAATTGAGTCAGGGTAATTTCTGCTTGTTGTCGTTGCTGCATTTCCCATTGCAATTGACGATTTCCGAGCTTCAATTGATAGATTTGAACCTGACTAATTTGTACTAGATGTATGACTGATACAAATAACCAAACTAAAACTAAGCCTCCGATCAGGACAACAAGAGGTAAAGGAGTTGTTGCTTCTGCGATCAATTCTGGAGTGGCGAAAACAACGACTCGCCAGTCTGCGCCATAAGCTTTAACGATCACCGTTTTTTGCAGTGTGGGACGAGAGGGTAGTCCGGGTTGACGATAAATTAACTCTTTGCCCTCATAAATTGCTACTTTGTAACCAGGTGGCACTCTCAAAATGCTGTCAAATAGAGTTTGAAATTGAAAAACTCCGATAATAAATCCATCAAAGCGATCGCCTACAAATATAGGTACAGTGGCTACAAAGCCTTGACCTCCTTTCGGGAGAGGAATACGGCGGGTTAAAATCACTTGATTCAGATCCCGCGCGACTTTCAAGGTAATCTGACGATGGGGTTCTTGATTGAAATAGATATTTTTCTCGGCTTTAGTTCCAATTTGTGGCACAACCCAACGCACGACAAAGGCAGGATCAACCCATTCAATCGCTTGATAACCGACAAAATTGTCGATATAAGTCTTAGCATCTGCTTCCCAAAGGTTCTTTGTTGTACCCCCACTCACTTGCCAACGATGAGCCATTTGCTGGAGAGCCAATATCCGGCTTGATAATTCTTTGCTCAGTTGTAACTCAATCCCCTGAGCTTCCTGCTGAATTAACTGCTGAACATAGAGTTGTTCATTCAGGGTTAGCTGATGCGACAGAAAAAAAACCGCAACAGAAGCCACTACACCCAATAACAAAGGTAACAGTCTTTTCCAAGGTGTTTGGCTGAGGATTTTAATCGGGTTAAGCTGGGCTATCACCATAAATCAGTTATCAGTTATCAGTTATCAGTTATCAGTGTAAGAATTAAGAGTTAAGATTCAATCAAGGGTAGTTCTGTTGATTCTTTACTAATAACTGATAACTGTTAACTGTTAAAAATTTTATTAAAATTGCTAAATTAATTGTATAACAAATAACAGAAATTCGCCAAGCCGAAGCAATGATGGACGATTGTATTTTTAACAATTTTGTAGGTCTATGACACACTGCTATCGGGTGGACAATAAGCTCCACCGCTAACAAAAAATCATTACGAATTGTTAAGATTAGATGCGACCTATCGGGGACAGGTTGAGTACAATTTCTAACGGGTATGCTTGCGGGTATTATAGCAGTTCCTGAAATCCGGTGATTGACATAGACTAATACTGCAAACCTAGACCGTAAAATTTTGTTATTCCTATTCCCTATTCCCTATTACCTATTCCCTATTACCTATTCCCTATGTTATAAAACATCTAAAATTGCTTGTGCCATACTATTAAGAGGATAGGAGCGATCGCTCAATCCCGATTCCACAACAGAACGGGGCATTCCATAAACAATGCAAGTTTCTTCTGCTTCTGTAAATATCGAACCGCCATGAGATTTAATCCAAGCTGAACCCTGTTTTCCATCAGCACCCATTCCCGTCATCACAATTCCTAGAACCCGATTTCCATAAACTTCTGCGGCAGATTGAAACATCACATCTACAGAGGGACGATGAGGCATATCAAAGGGTTGGGCGGCTAAAGCAGCTACCACATTATCCCCTTGACGTTTAAACGTTAAATGACGCCCAGCAGGGGCAATAAATACCACACCCGGACAAATTAGATCTCCATCCATTGCTTCTACAACTTTCAAAGCCGATAATTGATCTAATCGTTCCGCATACATTTTGGTATAGCCAATTGGCATATGTAAAACAATTGCAATGGGTACGGAAAGATTACTCGGTAATTGCGGAATTAAAAACGCTAAAGCTTGGGGGCCACCCGTTGAAATTCCAATCGTAATTAAATCAATAACGCCGGGATGAAGGGCAGGTTGAACCGGAAGAACCGCCGGAGTTGACTTCAATAAAGTAGGAACAGGAAGACGATTTAGGGGAACTTTAGCAGCGGCTTTGACCTTATCAATTAATTCTTCAGCTAATTCATACATTTTTTCAGTGGCTAAAGCGGTGGGTTTCTGAACAAAATCAACAGCCCCCGCATTTAAAGCTGCTATTACCATTTCTCCCGCTTCACTCGCAATACTAACAATAATCACAGGAATAGGACGACGTTCCATTTGTTATCGTAAAAACTCTACCCCATCAATTTTGGGCATTAATAAATCTAAAGTAATCACATCCACTTCATCTTTCATACGTTCTAGCATTTCTAATGCTTCTTCCCCATCACGGGCTGTTCCTACTACTTCAATAAAGGGACTACGACCTAACATTTGTTTAATCACTTTGCGAATGTATGCAGAATCGTCAACCACTAAAACCCGAATAATATTACTCATGATTTTTATCCTTTTTTAATTATGGCAGGGAATAGGGAATAGGGAATGGGGAATGGGGAATGGGGACACAAGCCCTTGGTTTCAGCATCAGTCTATGTCCTAACAGCCTTGGCGACTACTGTACCTAATATTTAGGATTGATCTGGAATTGCACCCTAACTTAAATTTAACATTTAAAATTCTTTATGGTTATCCTAAATTCAAAACCAAGACTAAAAAAATGGGGGTTTAGGTTGATGTTTAACATAGGCAAACACCCCGTTAATTTCCTCTAACTGAAAATTTGTTTTGAGTTTCAGTAAAGACTCGGAAGAACTCAAAAATAAATAAGCCGGGTTGAACATTTGTTGATAAAAAAAGTTAACGGTCTTGGCAATAGACGTTTTTGAAAAGTAAATGAAGACATTTCGACAAAAAATAAAATGAGTTTGAGCTAAATATTGAATATCTGACTCTACTAATAAATTTTTCACTGACCAATGAATTCGATTATGAATTAGGGGAGAGACTCGCCATCCATCGGCTTCAGCAGAAAAATATTTATCTCTTAAGGATTCAGGAAAATTGCGAAATGAATAGGGCCGATAGATTCCTAATTTAGCTTTATCAATTGCCATAGAAGAGGCATCACTGGCATAAATTTCAATGGGAACTCGTTCAAACCAACCTGCCTCATATAAAGCGATCGCAATCGTTAGAGGTTCTTCTCCGGTAGAACAAGCTGCACTCCAAATTTGAATCGGTTGACAAGGATAAGACAGACTATAAAACCGCTCTAAATACTCAGGTAATAACACCTCAACCAAAACCTTAATTTGGTCATACTCACGCCCAAAATAAGTTTCTTGTACGGTCAATATATTAATAAGTTGTTGCCATTCTTCATTGGCTTTTATATCATATTTAAGGAGATAATAATAGTCTAAAAATGAATCAAACATAAGTTCTCTAACTCGACTAGATAGCTTGTCAGCCAACATAGCTTGCTTAGAAATCTCATAAAATAATCCGGTTCGTTCATGGATTAGATCTCGCAAAATAATAAAGGTATTATCGCTTAACTTTAGAGGTTCTGGGGAAAATCTCATATCAGTTGCAATCCTTTTTGAGCAGCCCGACGAACAGCCGCAGAAGAATCATTGCGGGCTAATATCCCCAACTTTTCAGTACAGGCGCGATTTCCCAGATAGACCAAAGCGTTAACCGCCGATAAACGGACATTTTGATCCGGGTCATTCAATGCACTAATTAAAATTTCCGAAGCAAAAGGATGTTTTAGACGTTTTAACACTTCAACGACGGCACAACGGACAGCAGGGTGGAGATGGTTCAATCCTTGACTTATTCCTTCAATATAGTCTTCCTTGAGAGTAGAATGATCTAAATTTCGAGAGGCTAACGCCAGAATACAAGCTTCTCGTGTGGAGGGATCAACAGACAACTCCAACAAGGCAGCGATCGCTTCTGGAGTTCCCATCCGAGATAGGGATTCAATCGCCGCTTGAACAACTGCTTCATCTGGATCAGCCACCGCCATCCATTGTAAAGCCACCCCGGCTTCTTCTCCGCCTCGTTCTCGAAAAGCATGAAGGGCATCTAAACGCCGTTTTGGGTTCGTGGAATTCAACGCGATTAATAAGGGGGCAACGGCCTCTGTACTTTCAATTCGTCCTAAAGCCATCACCGCAGCACGAGCAATATCCCCATCTCCAACATCCAGTCCGATCAAAGAAGTCAATAGAGGAATGGCCTGATCCGCTCCAATGTAACCTAAAGCTGAAGTTGCTGCCGCCCTTACCGGATAGGCAACGTCCTGTACGACCAGGTGTTCTAAGACCTCAAACAGCCGCAGGAGGGTTTCTCCATCAGACATGAGCAACGCTGGTAAATCCAGGCGACAAATAGAACGTGCCGCTTGATACCGTACCCAAGAATCATCATCCTGTAAAGCTTTCAATAAGTGGGGTAAAGCCACACCTGCCTCTAAATCCCCTAAAGCGTGGGCAACTGCGACTCGGACAGAGGGAACTTCCGCGCTTAAAGCTTGAACTAAACGGGGTACAACCCGTTGATCCTCAAGATAAGGTAAATGTTCAATTGCCGCCCGGCGCACTTTTTCTTCTGGATCATGGGTACAGTTGAATAAAGCTTCGACGCACTCAGCAAAGGCAAAATAACCTGCAATTTTGACGGCGGACTCCCGAATCACGGGATTAGGATCAGTGAGTAAATGCAGAATCCGTTGGGGTAAGCCAGGATGACCGAGGGAATTCAGGGCGGCAATTGCCCCTAAACGCACCGCCGAATCGGGATGTCCTAATAACCCTAACAAGGCTTCAAATGCCCGCCCGTCACCAATTTGGGCTAAAGCAGCCGTTGTCGCCACTACCAATTCCGAATCCGCACTGAGTAAACGGGTTAAAGTGGGAACAGCCTGACTACTGCCAATGCGACCCAGTAACGTAATCGCGGCTTTACAGGTGTCTAAATCGGGAGCATCTAATTGAGCAATTAATAACGGGGTAATGGAACTCCCAAACCGAACTAAAGCTTCAATAATCGTTTCTCGCAGTTGGGGATTACTTAATAGTTGCGTTAACGCCGCAGCAACGGTTTCCCCTTCTAACCATCCCAGAATTAATACAATGGCTTCTAGTTCTTGGGAATTTGCCGTTTGAATGGCAGTGAGCAAGTTTTGAATTCCGGGGTCAGTGACCGCACGACGGGTGAGATCCGCGATAAACTCCCCTTCCCCGAATTCTTGGTGATAGCGGTGATAAATTTTGGCTAAGGCGATCACTAAACTGCTCACGGGACAAGGGAATAGGCTGGTATCCGGTTGATTGAGAAAGCAGGCGATCGGTGTCACCACATCGGCATCTCCCAATTCCCCCAACACTTCAGCGACTTGATTCCCTAAAAGCTTGTCATTTAACAAAGGAACAATCTGAGAGCCAATGGTAGAATCTCCAATTCTCATCAACGCTTCCAAGGCAGGAAAGGCTAAAAAGAAATCCCCAGACTGAGCAATTGCGACTAATTTATCGACGGCTTCCGTTGCCCCCAGATGTCCTAAAGATTCAATCGTATGATACTTAACATTGATATCGGGATCATCCAGTAGCGGTATTAAGGCGGGGATGGCTCTGGGATCATGACGTTCTCCCAAGGCTAACGCGGTGTAAATGCGTAACTCAGGATCAGGATCGCTTAAACATCCCACCAAAGAAGCAATCGGATCAATCTGGCTGAGAACTAAAACCTGAAGCACACTATTGAGAATGTCAGGATTGCGGTGTTGTTCTCGAAGCAGGCGTAATAAATCCTGGGTTAAGTTAGGATCGTCTTGCATCGCCAAGCTATCCACAGCTTCTCGACGCACTCGCCAATTGAGAGTTTTTTGAATTAAGGGCATTAAACGTCTAGCAACAGTAAAATCTCCAATTTGCATCAAGGCATCTAAAGCCGGAAACGCCAAGAAAAAGTCTTGGGATTGAGCAATTTCCAGTAAGGGATCAATTGCGTCTCTAGCTTTTAAACGTCCTAACGCTTCAATTGCATAATAACGAACATTTTGATCTGGATCAGCTAAAGCTAAGACTAAAGCCGGAACAGCCCGGAGATCCTCCCGTTGTCCCAAGGTTTGGGCTGCATAAATCCGCAGTTCAGGATCGGAGTCATGCAAACACTCAATTAAAGCCGGAATTAAATCAACCCGACTCAGGGCTAAAACTTGAATCACACTATTAACAATCGTGGCATTGCGATGTTCTTGACGCAAAAGTTGTAACAATTCTGTAGTGATTTCCGGGTTGTAGCTGGCGGTTAAGCGTTCCACCACTTCCCGTTGAACTTGCCAACTACTTGCTTGCAGGGCATTCATAAAGTCGGTGGGATTAGAAGATATCCCTTTACCGAGATCATCAGAGAGGGGAAATAATAAATTCTGATACTGTTCGTTTTTAAGGGTGGGAGGAGTACCCGTTTCTGTTGGCATCACATCCCGGCGATAATGCTGATCGATATCAATCTCTCGTTCTCGTCGAACGGTTACATCCTCAAGGGTAACAATAGTTCCGACAATTTTGTTTTTGTCTCGTAAGGGGGTAATTGTGACCCTCTGCTGCATATATTGAAAATGCTTAGAGGAGATTAACGGCGGACAAGGAATTAAATATTGATGGCAAGCAGGCTCCAGAGTTTCAATCACCCCATCGGTGATCACCCGTTGAAATCGTTCTAATAAACCCCGTTGTTCTAAATCAGGAATTAGATCGGTAATTCGTTGTCCACTACTGATGTCCGCACTAATTCCCGTTAGTTCCAATAATCGAGAATCCCAGGAACGGATGATCAGATTTATATCCGTCGTAAAAATACCAATACTCATATTTCGGTTGATGGTTGATGGTTGACGGTTGACGGTTGAGGTGATTACTGATTATTGATAACTGATAACTGATAACTGATTACTGATAACTGATTCAGTTGGCGTTCGCTGATTTGTCCCATACTCTCCATCCCTTCCAAGGCCTGAGTTAAAATATTGGAATGTTCTAAATTAGAACTCCGAATTAAATTAATCTTGTGAGTCATACTTTGAACCGCCCCGGTCATTCCTTGAATGGCTTTTGATTGTTCTCTCATCGCTGTTGCCAGTTGTTCTGACTGAATTCGCATATTATCAACCGCTAGGGTGATTTGAGTGGCAGTGGTTGCCTGTTCCGTCATGTCTTTGCTGATATTATTAATCAGGTTAGCCAGTCGTTCGGCTTCTTGAGAGATTTGATCTCCAGCGAGGGACTGTTCTGCAATGGCGCGGGAAGTGGTCATCACCCCCCGTCGCATTAACTCTACCGCCTGCATAATTTGGGAGGCTCCCTTATTTTGTTCAAAGGCAGCTTTCCGCACTTGTCCGGCTAAAGTGGTGGTATTTTGAGCCGCTTTAATCACATCACGGGCCGCAGTTGCTTGTTCATTCATGGCTTTTGTGACTTGTTGGGCAATTTGTCGCATCTGCCGAGTCGAGACTACAATGCCTTGGGTGGTTTTGGATTGTTCGGTGGTGGCTTTTGCAACTTCTCGTGCTTGGTTAGCCGTAGTATTAATCGAATTAACCACCGTTTGACCCGCAATCATTTGTTCCTCAGAAGCGGTGGCTATTTGACTCACCAATTGAGTTGTTTTTTCAATCCCCGATAGGATTTTTTTTAATCCTCCTAATCCTTCTTCAGCTAGATTCCCGCTATCTTCAGCCACACGAGTCCCTTCATTAGAGGTATTGACGGCATCTTGGGCAACCTGTTGTAAGGCTTTGATAATAGCCGCAATGTCGGAGGTAGCTTGGGCTGCGCGATCGGCTAAATTTCTAATTTCTTCAGCCACAACCGCAAACCCCCGTCCCGCATCTCCCGCCCGGGCGGCTTCAATGGAAGCATTCAAGGAGAGTAAGTTAGTGCGCTCTGAGATTAAATTAATCGTATCGACAATACTACTAATTTCATTGGTGCGTTTGGCCATATCTCGAATCACATCGGAGGATTTGACCATTGACTCTCGCACCCGACCTAAACCGTGAATGGCTTTTTCAATGGTTTTGCCTCCGCTTTCGGCATCCTCCATGACTCGACGGGTAATTTCATCGGCTTGTTGGGTGAGGGTGGTAATAGAACGAATGGATCGATCCAACTGTTCAGCAGAGGTGGCTGCATTCGTCGCTGCTTCAGTAATTCGTTCTCCATTTTGAGCTACCCCAACAACGGATTGAGCCATTTCTTCCATAGAAGTCGAAACTTCTTCAACGGTGGCGGCTAAATTTTCGGTGGTGGCGGTGACTTCTTCGATGGAGGCGGCCATTTCGTTAATTGAAGCGGTGGTTTCTTCGGAGGCGGCGGTTAAATCATCGGCATTTTGGGCAACCCCTCCAATGGAACTGGTCATTTCTTCAATGGAGGCGGCGGTTTCGTTGACGGCGGAGGCTAAATTTTCCGTGTCTATACTGACACTTTTAATCGAGGCAGCAACCTGTACCATTGATGCCGTGACTTGAGATGCTGAAGTTGCCATTTCTTGAGCGCTATTGGCAACATTCCGGGTGGAAATACTGCTTTGTTGTACGGAAGTTGACGTCTGTTTAATCGCCGTTGCGAGTTCAGTGCTACTAGCGGTTACTTGTTCAATGGAGGCAGCCATTTCATTGATGGAAGAGACGATTTCTTCCCCTGAATTGGCAAGGGATTGGGTTTGGGAGGCGGTTTGTTTTAATGAGGTGGCTAAAGTCGAAATTCCGGTACAACTTTCTTCTAACAGACGATTTTGAGATTTAATTCCCGATGAGAGGTGTTCCACCGTTTGCAGCAGATCTTGGGTTGTGAGCCGGACTTGCTGATTCTGTTCTTTGACTTGTTGAACAATCGGATCAGGTGCGCTGGGGTTGGTGATTTCATGGGATTTTTTTTGAGATTTTTTATAAAATTTTTGTTGCTTATTATTAACTTTAGCCATGATTTTTTCTCCTTAAATAGTTATTATTTTCACTGATCACTGGTAACTGGTAACTGATAACTAATCACTGATGACTGATAACTGATTTGCGAGTAATTCTTCCACATTCAGGATCAGGATAACTCGTTTTCCCAAGGTAGCAATACCTGCTAAATACCGACCGCTTAAAGGGGATATTCCTTCTGGAGTAGGTTGAATTGCCTGATCCGATATTGCTAAAAATTCCCTAGCAGTATCTACAATTAATCCAATGGTACGATGATTAGTATGAATCACGATTAAACGAGTTCGCAGATTATAAGCGGTTTTCTCCAGTCCAAATCGGACTCGTAAATTAATCACCGGAATCACTTGTCCTCTGGAAAATACAACCCCCTCCACAAAGGGTAAAGTATTAGGAACGGTCGTAATTTGTTCAATCATTTCCATTTGCTGCACGATTTGAGACGGAATCCCATAGAGGGTGTCAGCGAGTTCAAATAAAATATAGGGTTGGGTGGAAGTTGCAGGGTCTGACATTTGGGTGAGAATTGGCGGTTGGCGGTTAGCGGTTGGCGGTTGACTTTTAACGGTAAGAAATTGGGATGGGGAAGTGGGGAAGCTTGAATATCGGATTAAAGTACGCACATCTAAAATTAAAACCACACGGCGATCGCCAAGTTCTGTTGCTCCGGCTATTCCCATCACTTGTACAAAGGGATCGGTTAAAGGCGTAACTACAATTTCCCGCAGTCCCGTCACCCGATCTACCACTAAAGCAACCGAGTTTTCTCCCATTCCCACTATGACTATTGGGGAAGCAGGGGGAGCAGGGGGAGCGGGGGGAGCAGGGGAAGCAGGGGGAGCAGGGGGAGCAGGGGGAGCAGGGGGAGCAGGGGGAGCAGGGGGAGCAGGGGAAGCAGGGGAGGTAAGGGGAGGGGGAGAGAGGAAGAAAATTTTGGCTAGACGGATAAGCGGTAATATTGTGATGCGATAGCTGACAATTTCGTTGTTCTCAAAAGTAATAATTTGGGATGTCGAAACTTCTAGCACCTCTAACACGGAAGCTTGAGGAATCGCAAAGGTTTGTTTTCCAACGTTAACAATCAGGGCATCTGTAATGGCTAAGGTGAGAGGGAGTTGAATTGTAAATTGAGTCCCGTGACCTTTGTGAGTATCCAAACTCAAGGAACCTCCTAACTCCTGAACTGTATTTTTGACAATTGCCATTCCTACCCCCCGTCCAGAAATTAAATCCGCTTGATCTTTGGTAGAAAATCCGGCAAAACAGAGAATGTCTAATACTGCCATCATATTGTATTGCTCTGGCTTTCCGGCTTCCCCGTTCTTGTCTCCCAACAGAGATTGAAAAGATCTGATCTCGCCCAGGTGCGTCTCGTCACTAACTCGCTGGAGCACCGTTTCAATATCAACGCCACGACCATCATCTTCAATTTCAATAACAATGGTTTCTCCTACGGTTGTAGCTCGAAGTGCGATTGTTCCTTGGGGGTTTTTCCCGGCTTGCTGACGTTCTGCGGGGGTTTCAATGCCATGACTGACGGCATTTCGTACCAGATGTAACAGGGGATCTAGCATTCGTTCCACAACGAATTTATCAATTTCGGTTTCCTGTCCACTGATTTCTAGGATGACTTGTTTTCCACTAGCTCGAACTAAATCTCGAACGACAAATTGCATCCGGGCAAAAATCTCACCAATGGGAACTAAACGCACTTCCATCACCCTTTGGCGTAAATCTCGCAGTTGTCGTTCTAACATCAAGTTAATTTCTTGTAAGGCTCGAATTTGAGGTGCCCGAAGAGAGGCGGCTATTGATTTGAGATCCTCATCTAAACGGGCGCGACTAATGACTAAATCTCCCACCATTCGCATTAAATCATCTAGTTTGGGTAAGTCTACACGCACAACATTTGAGGGAGCAGGGGGAGCAGGGGGAGTAGGGGGAGCGGGGGAGGCAGGGGACACTTCGACAGGCTCAGTGGCCGCAGGGGAGGTTATTATTTGAGCTTCTGTGTCCTGTTTTTTTGCTATAAAATAGGGTTGCCAGGTTAAGCCCGGTTGATCGCTTTCTTGAAAGGGAATTTCAGGAACAGAGGTGGCTAAGATCAAATCAAATAGGATTTTGTTTCCTTCACTCATCCGAGGGGCAATATAAATTAATCTCCCCAAGGTTTGTAAATGTTCTCGAACGGTATTGACTCGAATTCCCTGTTCAGAGAGTTGGGTACTCGGTGAAAAAATAAAATGCCAGAGGGTTTCCCCGTTGCTAATTGCGGTGTTGAGTTCGTTTTGTTCTTCGGGTTTGAGTTTGAACTCTATCGGGGTAACAAGACCTGATGGGTTGTCGAGGTCTTCGCTGTTGATGACCGCCCGAAGTTGGGTGCTGATGTCGGTAATGTCGGGTGCCGGGGTTTGGGTTCGGCGACAAGTGATGACTTGTTCAAGCAGTTTTGTTCCGGCAATTAAAGCATCAAATCCTTCAGAAGATAGAACAATTTGTTGATCTCGTAATACTCGTAAATAGCTTTCCATTTGATGGGCTAATTCTTCCGCCAAACTCACTCCCACCATCCCTGATAATCCTTTGAGGGAATGGAAACAACGGAATAATTCATTGAGGTGAGAACGCTCAAGAGGAGATTGATTGATCCACGATTCCAGGGTTAAAAGTTCTCGTCTGACAACCGCTAAATGTTCTTCACATTCTGCAAAATAGTCTTCTAAAAAATCCTCGAAAAAATTATTATTATTCGGATTAGACACAATGGAATTTACCTCATAATAATGATATCAATACCTCTCACAACATGGGTGTAGACTTAATCAATTAAGGATATAGATCTCTATTAAACTGAAACCGAGGTCAGTAATTTTTGAACTTGAACTGCTAACAATTTAGGCTGAAATGGTTTGGTCAAATAGCAAGTTGCACCAGCAGCGATCGCTTCACTGCGACTATTTTCATCGCCTTTTGTAGTAAGAATGATAATCGGTGTAGCCTGATAATTGGGGTGTCCTAAAACAAATTTTAGAACTTCTAACCCGTGCATATCTGGCATATTCAAATCCAATATCATTAAATCAAAGGGCGCAATTTCAATCTGTTCAATTGCTTCTAAACCATTCCCGGCTTCACTAAAGCTGACATCTTTTAAATCTCGCAAGGACGCGATTACCATTTTTCGCATTGTTGCGGAATCATCAACAACTAAAATCCGTCTCATAATCATAAACCCCTTGAACGGATAAGGTACGAATAGTTTGCCTTACTAGGACTGGAAAGTTGCATAGTAGATGCAGGGTTTGGTGTTTCTACAATTTCCGAAAAGAACAGAGAGAAGTAGATTAATTTAAAGGATAGTAAACTTAAGAAAAATGACACTATTAATCCCTCGTGAATGAGTTTCTAACTCGCCAAATCATGCAAGCGATCAACAAGCATACTAACTCGCAAAATAATCACACTTGGATTATAAATCATCAGCTTCTAGGAATTGTAAATAGTGTTTGAAAAATTAACAGTTTCAATGACTGTTGACTGTGTAGAGACGTGCCATGGCACGTCTCTACTGGCGTTGGCTGTGCTTACGAAGACTTAACAGCCAGCAGAAAACACTTGAGTTCCTTTGGCAGATTCTAGGCTATCACCTCTGTTGTGACCGTCGTGAAAAGCGGAAAGAATCACATCACAGGTTTTTCCCCAGGCGATCGCACCCGTTGCATCAATACCAATGGCCCCAAAATCTCGTTGATGCTGATCCGCTTCAGCAAAGGATTTCTCAAAGGCGGCTTTCAAAGATTGACCATCTGTGACCCGGATCACAATTTTGGCGGCTAAACATTCATCCAGAATATCTTCCCCAATTCCAGTACAACTGACCCCCGCTTGATCCGTTGCATAATTTCCCGCCGGAGTTGCGGAGTCACTGACCCGACCAATACGTTCAAACCCTTTTCCCCCGGTGGAAGTTCCGGCGGCTAATTCTCCATTTTGATCTAACGCCACAACCCCGATAGTTCCAGTTCCCGCAGGTTCAGAAACGACATTCGCCATACTGCGTTTAAAATTGTCTTTGCGGTCTTCCAGCCACTCTTGCAAACGCTGATCAGTCAGGGGATTATAAAGGGGAAGTTGCAGTTCTCGCGCTAATTCGGCGGCGCCATAATCGGATAAAACGTGATCCGAGGCGTTTTGTAGAACAACGGCTAAATCAATCGGATTTTTCACCCGTGAAACGTTAATCACGCCACTAAACCGTTGTAGAGTTCCATCCATCAACGCGGCACTCATCCGAATTTGGCCATCGGATTGCAAAACCGAACCTGTTCCTGCATTAAACCGAGGATCGTCTTCGAGGAGTTGACAGCCAAGCACAACGGCTTCTTTAGCACTAGCTCCTTTGAGGAGTAAGGCGTAAACTTGATCAATAACTTGATAGAGAGAGTTACGAACGGCTTCTAATCCTCCTTTTCCTTGGAGAGAACTACCAGCACCGCCATGAATAATCAGTTTAGGTTTAACGGCCATGAATCTGTGGTGAAGTTTAATTTTTAAGCAGAACGACGGCTTAGACAGCGTTCAGAACAATATTTAACTTTTTCCCAACAGTCAGCCCATCTTTTTCGCGACAGTAAAGAGGCGATCGCAAACGGGACAAATCTTAGAGGGAATAGGGAATTACGAATTCGTAATTCGTAATTCGTAATTCGTAATTCGTAATTCGTAATTCGTAATTCGTAATTCGTAATTCGTAATTGGGAAGCTGTTCCCTGTTATAGATTGTCGGCGTGCCATGCTAAGTTATTTGAGTTGCTTGAATCTCGGATGATCATATCATTTCCATGTCACAGACCGATTCGTACACCCGATTAACTCCCATTCGTATTGTGTTAGTGGAACCCGCAGGGCCGTTAAATGTGGGTTCTGTGGCGCGGGTGATGAAAAATATGGGATTAGAGCAATTAGTATTAGTCAATCCTCGGTGTGATCCCCTGGGTGATGAGGCGAAAAGAATGGCGGTTCATGCTGGGGATATTTTAGAACGGGCGATCACGGTTTCGTGTTTACCCGAAGCTTTAACCGGATGTCAACGTGCGATCGCAACAACGGCGAGATCTCGATCCCAAGGCTTACCCACCGATTTAGAAGCTCCCAGAACGGTTTTACCTTGGTTATTATACTGTCCCTCGGCTTTAATTTTCGGCCCGGAAGATCGGGGTTTAAATAATGATGAACTCAGCTATGCTCAAAGGTTTCTCAGTATTCCTTCGAGTTCTGTTTATCCTTCGTTAAATTTAGCTCAGTCGGTTGGGGTGTGTTGTTATGAATTACGATATTGTGTGTTAGAAACCCAAGGGGGTACAGAAGACAAGATGGTAACTCCAAACCTGTCAACTGTTCCCTTAGAGGTGTTAGAGGGATATTATCAACAGTTGGAAGCGATGTTACTCAGGATTGGATATGTCTATCCCCATACTGCAAATAGTCGGATGAAAAAATTCCGCCGTTTGTTTAATCGTGCTAATTTAACTTCTGAAGAAGTTGCCATGTTACGCGGTATCCTAAGTCAAGTAGAATGGGCATTAAATTGTAACAATTCTGTGGCAATTGATGATACCCTAAAACTGTCGCCCGATCTCTAATCCATAGACAGTATTCTTAGGGTGCGGGTGTCGGGTTGGAAGTGATTAATATCATCGTCTTAAAAAAATTCTTAAAATCATAGTCAGGTGTTAGGTGTGGCTCAACGATCTCCTCGTCAGTCGTTATTCTCAATACTTTCATTTTATAAGTCTGGCTCTAAGTCCTCTGAGCCAAAGTCTCGGAATGGAAATTCACCGCAATCTCAACCTCAGCGTCGTTCTCGTAGCTCTACTCCTTCTCAGCCGAAACCTATTTCTCGTCGATCTCCGTCGGGAGAACAACGACAGGGTATTGATCCCAGCCGTTCTGAATCCTTTGATCCTCTGCTCTCTCAACTGCGACAGAAACGGTCTGCGCCTCCCCAATCTCGTAAACCCCGATCTCAACCGGGTAAGCGTTCGTCTAGGGGGGCTGCTGCTACTTCTATTTTGCCGTTTCCTCAGTCCTCGGCTCCAACTCCGGTACGCTCTCGCCGACCTCCCGTTGCTCAGGTTTCCCCTTCTGGATCTCCCCTCCCACCGGGAAATCAACCTGTAAAACGGGTGAGGAAAAAACGTCGGGTGTCTCCGATGGTCTATGCAACCCGTTTATTAATTTTAGGAATTGGTATTGGTGTGATTTCGGGAACGATTCTTTCGGCTTTAAATGCCTTGGGACGTTCTAGCGCGGAAGCGAATCAAACCGTAAGTTTAACCGTAGAACAACAAAAAAATCTGAATGCTAATTCCTCTAATTCTTTAGCTCAACCCCTACAATTAACTCAGGAAGCAGCAGATTTAAAAACAGCAATTTTGGGTTTAGCAAAGGATTCACCGAAGTTAAAACCTGGGGTGTTTTTAGTGGATTTAGATACGGGGAATTATGTAGATATTCAAGGGGAAGAAGCACGTCCTGCCGCCAGCATGATTAAAGTTCCGATTTTAGTCTCATTTTTTCAAGCGGTTGATGAAGGCAGGCTACATTTGGATGAAGTATTAACAATGGAGGAAAAGCACGTTGCTAAGGGATCTGGAGAACTGCAAGATAAACCTGTAGGTAGTAAATTTACAGCCCTAGAAATAGCAACGTTAATGATTGCAAATAGTGATAATACGGCAACGAATATATTGATTGACCGTTTGGGTGGGATTGAATCATTAAATCAACAGTTTGCTTCTTGGCAATTAAAACAGACCCAAATGCAAAATATTCTTCCTGATTTGGAAGGAACAAATAAAACCAGCGCCAAAGATTTAGTGACTTTAATGGCGGAAATTAATCAAGGAAAGTTAGTTTCTGTGAAATCCCGTGATTTTATGTTAAGAATTATGCAGCAAACTCGCAATCGTTCTTTATTACCCAGTGGTTTAGGAGAGGGAGCGTTTATTGCTCATAAAACGGGCAATATTGACTCAGTTTGTGGGGATATTGGGTTAATTGATATGCCGAATGGTAAACGCTATTTAGTCGGGGTTTTAGTTGAAAGAGAAGCAGATGATCCCCAAGCAAATGAACTAATTCGTCAAGTTTCTTCTACTATTTATCAATATTTTGATACTTCTACCAACCCTCAACCCAATTCTGAACCCTCAACTGATCCCAATGAGGTTCAAGACGATCAACAATAATTAATCGTAGGGTGTGTAAGCGTAGCGCACGCACCAGCTAACAGTTTAAGGATGATTTTTATAAAACATAAAACAATATTTTTCAAAAAGCAATTAAATTTAAACTAAACCCTGGTAAGATCTCCTCACCGGATAATTCTGTGGGAAGATTTCTCACTTCTACGGGTTTTTCAAGTCGATAGATTTCAACTTGTTGCTGTTGAGGATTAATTAACCAACCTAATTTAACTCCCGCATCCAAATATTCTAACATTTTCTGACGTAGGGGTTCTAATTGATCTGTTGCTGACCTTAATTCAATCACAAAATCTGGCGCAATAGGCGGGAATTTGCGGCGTTGTTCTGGGGTGAGATTTTCCCAACGTTCTCGTTGTATCCAAGCCACATCTGGGGAACGATCTGCACCATTAGGAAGTTTAAAAATAGTTGAAGAACTAAAGGTATAACCCAGTTGAGTTTGACGATTCCAGATTCCTAAATCAATGATTAATTCAGCTTCTCGATTTCCACTTTCTCCTCCAACCGGAGACATAATTGTTAATTCTCCTTGAGCATTTCTTTCAAACTTTAATTCTTGGTTATTTTGACAAAGTTGATAAAATTGTTCATCACTGAGATGAACGCTATCTAGGTTTAATATCACAGGACTAATAACCATACTGTTAGTCTCAATGTGCGATCGCTATTCCTAATTATATTATCTAAGTTCAGAGAAAGTTCAGCAACTTTAATAAAGAGATAGACTTAAACGAAACCCCGGTAAGATATCCTCACCAGATAATTCTGTGGGAAGATTTCGCAATTCTACGGGTTTTTGAAGATGATAAATTTGAACTTGTTGCTGTTGAGGATTAATTAACCACCCTAATTTAACGCCTGCATCTAAATATTCCCACATTTTCTGACGTAGGGGTTCTAATTGATCCGTTGCTGACCTTAATTCTATGACAAAATCCGGCGCAATGGGAGGAAATTTCCGGCGTTGTTCTGGGGTGAGATTTTCCCAACGTTCTCGTTGTATCCAAGCAACATCTGGAGAACGATCTCCACCATTAGGAAGTTTAAAAATAGTTGAAGAACTAAAGGTATAACCCAGTTGAGTTTGACGATTCCAAATTCCTAAATCGATCATTAATTCCGATTCTCGATTTCCACTTTCTCCCCCAACCGGAGACATAATTGTTAATTCTCCATGAGCATTTCTTTCAAATTTTAACTCTTGGTTATTTTGACAAAGTTGATAGAATTGTTCATCACTGAGATAAACACTATCTAGGTTTAATATCACAGGACTAATAACCATATTGTTAGTCTCAATGTGCGATCGCTATTCCTAATTATATTATCTAAGTTCAGAGAAAGTTCAGCAACTTCAATAAAGAGATAAATTTAAACGAAACCCCGGTAAAATATCCTCACCGGATAATTCTGTAGGAAGATTTCGCACTTCTACGGGTTTTTCAAGTCGATAGATTTCAACTTGTTGCTGTTGAGGATTAATTAACCAACCTAATTTAACGCCTGCATCTAAATATTCCCACATTTTTTGACGCAGGGATTCTAATTGATCCGTTGCTGACCTTAATTCTATGACAAAATCCGGCGCAATGGGAGGAAATTTGCGGCGTTGTTCTGGGGTGAGATTTTCCCAACGTTCTCGTTGTATCCAAGCCAAATCTTTAACGGCACTTTCTGCACCGTTGCTACTCAAACCCCTTTTTCTGGTGGAAAACACCGTTGATGACCTCCAAAGCTTTGTTAAATTCCATACCGTTTTTAGCATTGGAGAAAAATTTTCCGAGTTATACCATACTTATCTTACTCAACTCCATACTTTACTGTAAAGACTGGCTTTTAAAGTTTTGATAAGCTCTAATAAATCTCTAACTAATATCGTGACTATATTAGTAGATTCATCCCAGGAATACAGCCATGCCTATTGAGATAAAAAAATCTCTCAACCCAAGAGAAATTGAAGATATACATCGCCTACGATATGAAGTCTATGTTAAAGAAATAGGCTACAACCTTAAAAAATATGTGTGTCATCTTCTTTATCAAAAGCAAGAAAAATGTCTGAAATCTCCTATTGGTATATAAATTTTAGCCGATTATCAACAGTTTTGACCAGCTTCCTCCTGGCTTTTGGGTTGTATCGTCAAGTCTGGAAAATATATAAAACCAGAAGTGCAAAGGATTTTGCTTTGTCTTTGATAACGGCGCTATTAATTAGCGAAATTAGTTGGCTGAATTACGGTGTTGCTATTGATGAGTGGCCGATTATATTGATTGCAAGCTTAAATTTGCCAGCAATTCTTCTATCAGGATGGGGCTATTTTCTTTACGGCAGAAGAAAATGAGAACATAGCAAGCCTAGATTACAAATGATCTGAGTATCGGCGTGATCGCTATCAAGGCTGATAATTTTTGAATGCGATTAAAGCGACCGCCACAGAGTCAAACGACTCACAAAGTGTCCCATCTTGCACGTATCTCGGCGGCTACCCATTTAGTCGATTTTGGCGTACCAAAACAAGATATTGTGTTAGGTTTTTATCCTCCTTCCTCATAGCTCTCTCCAGGGCTGTTTTATCCCACATTCCTCAGATATTTAAGAATATTTAATTTCCGATTAAATTGGAACCAGCATTCCTCATCTCTACACATTCTTGAATCGCACCTAATGCTTTGAGAGTAGCTTTTTCCCCCTCGGAAATCCCTGTTACCCCCGTAATATTCATGCCTTCATAGGGAAGAATGCTCTTTAAGGTTTGTGTTAATTTATAGGTCTGTATATCCCACAGTTGAATGGGTTGTTCCAAAAATGCGATCGCCAATAACGGTTTTACTGGATTCCAATCCACTGACCAAGCATGATTTTTACCCTCAATGACTTGCTCACACTCACCCGTTTTGACATTCCAAATTCTTACGGTGGCGTCACTACTAGCACTCGCCACCTGATTGCCATCGACATTCCAAGCTACGGAATAAATATGTCCAGTGGCAGGGGACTGTAACGTTCTTAAACACTCTCCAGAGGATACATCCCACAGTTGAACGTTCCCATCATAATCTCCACTAACCAGGGTTTTACCATCAGGACTCAAGGCAAGAGAATGGATCGGATGATTCGCCTCAATCACGCGATCGCAAACCCCTTGGCTTAAATCCCATAGCCGAATCGTTCCATCTGCACTCCCACTCGTTACCCGGTTGCCCACTGGGAACCCAACAACCGACATCACTTGGTTATGATGACCCGATAGGGTTAATAAACATTCCCCAGAGTGAGCATCCCAGATCCTCACGGTTTGATCGTTACCGCCGCTAATGACATAGTTTCCATCCCGACTCCAAGCGACTGACCGCACCCAATTCTCATGTCCTGATAACACCTTTAAGCATCGCCCAGTCTGAACCTCCCAAATCCGAACGCTGCCATCTGCACTACCACTCACAATCAAGCGTTCGTCAGGACTCCAGGCAACCGATAACACTTCTTTGGTATGTCCCTGAAATACCCGCAGACATTCACCCGTTTGGCTGTCCCACAGTTGCACTGTATAGTTCGTGTTACTACTCAACAGCCGAACTCCGTCTTGGCTCCACCGGACATACCAACAGGAGTTACTATAGCCCCGCAATGTTTTGAAACACTCACCCGTTTGAGGGTTCCAGAATTTAATCACTTGATCAAAGGATACACTGACGAGGGTACTGCCATCTCGACTCCAATCGATCGCCCAAACCAAACTCTGTTCTCCCTGAAACACGTGCAAACAGTTGAGAGAACTATCCCACATCGGCATGATTTGAGCGAGACTTCCCCCGGCTAGTCTATGACCATCTGGACTCCATTCCAGACTATAGAGATAATCCTGGATGGTGGTTGCTTGTAAACACTCTCCGGTTTGCCAATCCCACAGTTTGACGGTTTTATCCGCTCCACTGCTGGCGAGGACTTTGCCATTCGGATGTAACGCTAAAGCTAACGTCCAATACTCATGGGCCGGAATTACCCGAATACACTCCCCTGTAACGATATCCCAGAGTTTAATCGTGCAATCGTTGTCGGCTGTTGCCAAGAGAGTCCCATTGTCAAGCCATACAACATCATGAACCCAACAATTCTCATCATCGGGTTTGCTAGGGCCTAAGCTAGTCAGACAGGTTCCCGTTGCCACATCCCAAACCATGATGAACGAATCTTGCCCTACACAAGCAAGTTTTTGACCATCGGGACTCCAAGCCAAGGCAAAAATCCATTTCAGATATCCCTGAAACTCTCGCAAGCATTGACCCGTGCGAGTATCCCAAAGCAGAATTCTGTGTTCGGCACTACAGACTATCATTGTGCCATCAGCACTCCAGTCGCCAGCCAGAATCCAGCCTTGTCCCGCCTGGATTCTCATCAAGGGCTGCATCGGTTTAAACTGCCAAATATGCAGTCCTCCGTTCGTATCTCCAATGGCAAAGCGTCGCCCATCGGGGCTAAATTTCACCCATACTCCCCCCGTAAATAGTTGGGTAAAGAGGGATTGAGCAAAATGGGCAGATTGAAAATTAATGTGGTGTAATGTCGCCCCCCGGAAATCGGCATGGCGAATTTTTAAATGAGAAAAGTCAAATCCAGACAAGTCTATTTGTAGGTGTAGGCACAGATTGATGAAGTTACCGACGCCGTAGTCAAAGAATGGAGTGGAGGCGTGGCGTAATGCGGTTAGAATCGATTGCAGATGCGGCTCTAGGGTGTCAGAATTGTAAAGTGAGTCTTGGAGTTTTTGGATTAAGGGCTGTAAAATTAATCGAACTTGACTGTCTTGGATATAGTCTAAAACTGTTGTTTTAATTAGGGCGTAGCGATGAAAATATGAGAATTTAACCGTTAACAGTTCCGTGACAAGTTGCTGAATTAAACAGTCTGTAACATATTTCATAACAACGGGCTGTAGGGTATACTCGCCGGAGAGCTTTTCAATTAAGCTGCGCCGCGTTAAGGATTCTAGGGATTCTAATAGGGTTGCCCGTGAAATCGGAGGTACAATATCATCTTGTAGTTCCGCAATCGTTGTCCATTCTCGATTAATTGCCAACCAATACATAATAGTTTGTTCGACAGGAGACAATCGCTCAAATTGCCGATTTAATGAGCGATGAATTCCATTAAATACTAATATATTTTCTTGCAAAAAAGAGTTGATATTCCCTTCAAACAAACTCTGAATCGAGGCAGCAACAATTTTTAGGGCGAGGGGATTACAACAATATAATTCACACAGGCGACGTTTTTCTGCATCGGTTCCTCGGAGTTGTTTGGAGTCCATTAAGGCAAGAGAGGTTTCCCAGGAACCGATGAGAGAGAGCGATCGCACTGCTCCGTTTAAGTCTTCTGATATGGCAACTTGTGCGGGTTTCTCACGACTGGTAAGTAAAATACAACTCTGATGACTGGCTTCTCCCAGTAATTGCAATAATTCATCATAGTCTGTGAAATCTGGCTGGTAGTATCCTGCGACATTGCCAGCTTGTAAAATCGTTTCTTGATTATCCAAAATCACTAAACAGCGATGGGTTTGCAGCCAGTATAGGAGTCGTTCGGGTTTAGCTTGGAGATCTTGCTGGTTAGAAACGAAAGGCACCAGTTCGGATAACAATGTCTCTAAGCGTGGGGCGTTGCGGAGCGATCGCCAAATCACAAATTGAAATTGTTCTTGTAAGAGTTGAGCGACTTTAGCCGCTAAGGTACTTTTACCGATGCCACCCATTCCCACCAAAGCAATGAGTCGGCATCGGTCTTGAATAATCCATTGGGTCAGGGTTTTAATCTCTTCACATCGACCTTGGAAATTGGAAACATCGAGCGCCTCACCCCAATCAATTGACCGTTGGACTTGAGGTTGGGGAGTAGCGATTGGGGTATCAAAATGAGTGAGAATGCCGCGCAGATTGGTTTTGTTGACTTTACGGCCCAATGCCTCACTGAGAAGCTTCCAAAATTTGGGGCCTATGTCGCGCTGTAGATAGTTGATGGAATAACCTGATCGCTCGGCAATGCGATCATAAGTGAGGTTATTCCAAGCACCGAACAAAAGAGCAACTTCAACCTCAGTGAGCGTTCTAGCAATTTTGGGAGCGATCGCATGGTTGACCACTTCCACTACCTGCTCAAATTCCATCTATTTTCTCGCTCTGTATAAAACTGCCTCTACCTTAAACCATACTTTCCATACTTGACAAGTCCATACTTTCCTGTAAAGACAGCATCGGGGAGTTGGGATAGATTATTAATCACCAGGGTTTCAAAGCCTTCAGAGCTTAATCCTAAATCCTGCTTATAAGCAGATGTGTTTGTTCATCCAAATGTTGACTGCTGAAATTTGTGGGAAATCCGTGATGCAGAAACTGCTGGGTGAGTTCAGCGATCCTGTAAGGTGAGAAATATCGAAATTCAGGGTGATAGTCGGGGAAGAGTAATTAAGGGTATTACTCAAATTTAGGATCGAAAAGATTTCTAGAAAAGGCTTTGTAAAGACAGCAAAACTAGCTTTAAATGAAGGAAATGTATGCCTAAATTTTATCCCACAATGCCTAAAGACGAAATGGAGTTTGTGTATACTTCTGATCTAGGATCAGAAGTATACACAAACTCATTGAATCATGGAATAACTGAGGGTTTATATCCTGAGATGCCTCAAATTATAAAATTAAGTTATGGGGACGATACTTTGTCACTATGTTGGAATCCTAAACAGGTTCCATGTTCTAACGGAGATCGTAAAAGCAATAGGTCAACAGATCTAGGAATTAGCCAAATTCAGTCCGGAGAAAATACCAAAGTAGGAACTACTCGTGACATAGGAAAAACTTCCATTAACCCTCCTGGAAAAACGGAAGACGGAGAAATCAGCCCACCTAATATAGACAACCTAAATTCAGTAGGGGTCAGCAATTTTATTGCTAATTTTAATAATAAAATTAACAATGGAGAAATAATTAAAAATAAAGAAAATCCTATTAAAACTTTAATAGGTAAAAAATATGTTTTGTTTGGTTTTATAATCACAGGAACTTTGCTCATACTTGGTGCTATACTAGGCTTTATAAAGTATAATTCTTCTTCAAGTCGTGACAAAACTATTTATGTCAATCCCAATACCAATATAGCCAGTATTGAAAGAAATAAGGTTACTTCTTTTCCAACAATTACTCAGGCTCTTAAGGAGGCTCAGGCAGGGGACAAAATTTGGTTACAAGCAGGTGATTATGCAGCAACCAATCAGGTGTTTCCTTTTGTAGTTCCACCTAATGTGACTATCGTTGTAGAGCCAAATACAACTTTTTTTCCAGCCTTCAGGGATATCAAAAATCATTGGGCACAAAACGTTATTCAGGAATTAGCTATGAAAAGAATTATTACAGGCTTTCCAGACGGTACGTTTCAGCCAGATGCCAAAATTAGTCGCGCTCAATATGCTGCCATGTTAGTTCAGGCATTTAATCCCGATCTTAAGCTTAAATCTCAAAATTTCCCGGATGTGAAATCCGATTTTTGGGCTAAGGACTTGATTCAACAAGCATATCGGAGTGGGTTTCTTGTAGGATTCCCTGAAAAGAGGGGGGAAATTAATTCGGGTAATACCTTCCAACCTAATCGCAACATACGAAGAACTGAAGTTATTGTTTCTTTGGTAAATGGGTTAGGCTTAAACGCTGATGATGGCATGAAGACTCAACCTGACAGCGATGAAAGTGAAATTCCTGGCTGGGCAAAGCAACAAGTGAATATTGCAGTCACTCATAATCTCATAGCTCCCCAACCCAATTCAAAATTGGTTCTTAACCAGGATGCAACTCGTGCTGACGTAGCATGGATGATTCATCAAGCACTTTTAAAGTACAAAATACAATGAGAACAGAAGACATATCCACTAAAAGTATGCCAGGGGATGAGATGGAGCCAACATTCACTCCACCTCAGAAAACAGGTAGAATGTTGGTTTTATTTGATGCTCAACAAGTCGATAAAGGTAAGGAAATTCTCAACGAAGTAAACATTCAACTGGCTGCGACTAAGGATGCACGGAATGGATCAGTGAATCATCGCTTGTATTCTGAGCTAGGTGTTGCCGTCATTAGACCTGACAAAGATCAATTTAACGCGATTCTTCAATTAGCCAGAGCCAGCTCTGATGATGGCTCTCCTATCCTGATGATGGCGGAGGAAACAGTGATTGGAGTTGATCCCAAAGTAGGTGTGAAAAAAGAATTAACAACAAATTATACTTGGGGGCTGAAGGTGACAAATGTGATTAAGTCTGAGTTGAGTGGCAAAGGCATTAAAGTCGCTATTCTTGATACAGGCTTTGACTTGAAGCATCCTGACTTTCAAAATAGGGAAATTATTTATAAGTCTTTTGTGGGCGGACAGGAAGTACAAGACGGTCATGGTCACGGAACGCACTGTACAGGTACAGCTTGTGGCCCAAGACTCCTTAAGGATGGCATAGGATATGGTGTTGCTTACGAAGCAGAAATTTATATTGGCAAAGTTTTGGGCAATAATGGTAAGGGAGATGATGGCTCAATTATTGAAGGAATTAATTGGGCTGTAGAGCGAGGGTGTGAGATTGTTTCAATGTCCATTGGAGGGCTTGTAGCTCATGGTCAGGAATATCCAGATATTTATGAACACATAGCCGCTCGTGCTCTACAGCGAGGGACTTTGATTGTCGCTGCGGCAGGAAATGATAGTCAGCGTGAGTTGAAGCCTGCAATTATTAATCCAGTCAGTTATCCGGGTAATTGTCCTTCCATTTTGGCAGTGGGAGCAATTGATAAATTCTACAAGATCGCTTGGTTTTCTAATGGGGAAAAAAGTTTTAAGAACTCAGGAGAGGTTGATATTGCAGGTCCGGGAGTGGATGTCTATTCCAGTTGGCCCATGAATCAACGAAGGTATAACACGATTAGCGGTACCAGCATGGCAACACCGCACGTAGCTGGAATTGCGGCTCTATACGCTCAGAAAACAAGGACTAGAGGAAAGGATTTATGGGAGCTAATGACTAACAATGCTGAACGCCTCGAAGATCTAGATTCAAAGGATGTGGGCAGTGGACTGATCCAGGCTCCTAAATTATAAGTGAGGAGAACCAAGCAATGACAACTGTGAGTTTATTAGTGTCGGTCACTGAGGAGTATCTGGATCGAATGCCTGAGATCGTCCAAACCCTGGAATCCATTGGAATGACCAATATCCAATCTATGGAAGCGGTTGGCGTTATCACTGGCTCACTGGACGACAGTAAAGTATCAGATGTCTCCGACATTGAGGGAGTGGCACAAGTTAAGCCATCTCGAGAGATACAAATTCTTCCTCCTGACTCAGAGATTCAATAAATTTTGAAAGCTTACCTACTGGATGGCAAGCAAAAGCAACGTCGTAATCAAGTAACTAATTAAGGAGATAAACATGGTTGTAACTGGAACAAGAACAAATAGTGAGATGCCCAGTGGAGACATGAATCCGGAAGGTGTTAAAGAATCATCATCTGGAGATACAAGTACGTCTGTTCCCAGACCGATGCCCTCGGTGAATGGGCTCACAACGGGAGACGTTACACCTACTGATACAGGGGAGATAAGCGGAACGTGGACGAATTGGGAAAGTTTGGGTGGAACGAGTCTTTCAGCTCCAGCCGTAACCTCCTGGGGAAATGACCGCCTCGATATTTTCTCGATTGGTATCGACAGTCGGCTCTACCACAAATGCTGGAATGGAACAAAGTGGAATGATTGGGAAAGATTGCCCGAAGGCAAGTTTACCTATAAACCGGCTGCCATCTCTTGGAGGAAAAATCGGCTCGATGTTTTTGCCATTGGGTTTGATAAAAAGCTTTACCGTGCGGGGCGGAATGGGACGAAGTGGAGTAACTGGAAAGCAATAGAAGGCTCGGTTTGTATTCACGGGGTTACTGCTACCTCCTGGGGGTCTGATCGCATTGATCTGTTTACTGTAGGCACTAACAGCGTTGTATATCACAACTGGAGAGATGGGGAGAAATGGGATGGCTGGAAACCCCTGACAATAGAGGGACAGAAGAAGTGGGAGAAAAGTTCGACCAGCATCTGTGCCCCGGCTGCTGTTTACTCGAAACCGAATCGAATTGATATTTTTACTCTGGGAATTGATAACTACGTGTACCATGCCTGGGGTTACGGTAATCAATGGACGGGTTGGGAGAAGATGGGCGGCCCCGCCATTCATGGAGTAGCAGTAGCTTCTCGAGGTGAAGACCGTTTGGACTTGTTTACTATCAGTACTGATGTGGACGGAACAGACAACCACCTCTATCTCCGCTCGATGCAAGACGATACCTGGAGCGACTGGAAAAATCTGGGGGGGACTTGTATTTCTGCTCCCGCTGCCGTTGCACGAGGTACAGACCGTCTAGACACTTTTGTGATTGGAACTCGGAGCGAAGTGTGGCAGAAGTCGTGGTCAAAGGAAAGTAGCAGTGGCATAGGAGTTCAGGTATATACACCAAAAACATACACTCATGTGCAGTACATAGCCTATAAAGTTCCGACTTTTGGATTAATTGTCCATGGTGGTGACGATCTCACTGACAGCCCAGTTGATCGAAGAATAAGAGGTATGCTGACTGATGATGATGAGAGACGTAGAGTCAAAAGATTCTATGATGTCGTGATGGCAGCAAAAGGAATACCTGAAGTAGACTCAAGAGCTACTACCTTGAAAATATTCTTGGCACCTGAGTTCTACTTCAAATCCAGTAGAGCAGCAGCAGCAAATTTCGGTTATTCTTATTCTTTTAACACCATGCAGAATATTATGGAATGTTTGCATGTTTTGTTTCAGGAGAATGCCGAATTAGCCAACTGGCTCATTGTTCCAGGTAGTATTGTCTCAATGTTACCAGGTGGAGACGGATGGACAAGAGCAATCCTTCCTGGTGCACCTCCTGGTTCTGGCGGGTCTATTTACGACCATCCACCCACTGACATGGCCTACTTAAATACAGTACCAGTGATCAAAGGTGGAGACGGAGAAGCTCTTTTTACCTACGTTCATAAACGCCTAATATCAGGAATAGATGGTGCTCCTGTTCAAGTAGGGTTGCTCGAAAATCCATTTGCAATTCGGAATAACCCACTCTACAGCACAGGAGATTTGCTTGGATCATGGAAAGAGAACAAGGCAAATATATTTAGAATTGACAACATCACCTTCGGTCTAGAAGTCTGCTTAGATCATGGTATGGAAGTACTAAAAGTTATTTCCACCCTTTGGAGTGAGCAAGAAAATATAGAGAGCGCAAGGCTTAGTAGTCGAGGGC
The DNA here is from genome assembly GCA_903893625.1 of uncultured Oscillatoriales cyanobacterium. Classification (GTDB taxonomy): domain Bacteria; phylum Cyanobacteriota; class Cyanobacteriia; order Cyanobacteriales; family Microcoleaceae; genus Planktothrix. The sequence continues at coordinate 9,469 of CAITND010000016.1, read as the reverse complement.
AAGCTTATGCGGTTCAGGCTCTTCCTAATATAGATATTCATCTGATAACTAGTTGTGGCATGTCAATTAAAGGTTCAAATGTTGTGGCAAGGAGAAATGGCTATGTGATTATTTGTGATGGTATTAACAGTTCTACTTTTCCTCGTACCCAAATGAGGAAAATCAACACTTATAGTCTCGCTGATGGAGCAACTTTTACTGCAACAGACGTAGCTCAAAGCTATGTACATGACTTACCTGCTTCTTTGCAACTTCGTATAAATGATACTAACCGTCATTCACAGGTAACTCCTCAATCTATTGTGTTTTATAACCCCGTTCCCGTTCCACTTTAAGTTAAAGGGCTAGTGCTGCGTCAAAACTAAAAATTAGGGTTGGTGATCTCTGAAGACTTCATCCTATAAGCCTTTCAAAATGTAGCAACCCTAAAATGAAGCTGTGACTCTGCACTAGGCGGATTTATTCAACAGGAAATGATAGTGCCTATTGAATTGGGCTTCATTAAAACAACCTCTGCTTTTCGCATTTACTTGAAATGGAGAAATATATGACTAACGGAGAAATGCCCAGTGGGGAGATGATGCAGAGCGACGATCGCAGCACTTCCCCGACCAGTTCAACCAAACCCGACCTCACAGAAGCCATTCAGGCGCTTGAGAAACTCAACTCCCAAGAACTGACTATTTTACGCCAAATTGTCAGCAATCTTGACCAGTCAAGGAGTACATCAGGTGTACTGAGTGCTGCTGAAGCTGGCTCTCTTGAAACCAGTTCCATTGGTGTGCAGAGCGTGGGGGATAGCGCATCACGAGGTATGGATGCTGCCAAGCAGGTGCAAAACCTGGGATTTGTTGAATTTACGGCTGGTCTGATCAACGGAACCTTCGATGCGATTGTCGGTGCCACGGTTAAGCAGATGGAAGCCTATGCAAAATTAGTGGCAGATTTAGAAAAATCAATTGAGCAATTCCAGACTGAAAATGTCTCTGATGCCCAAATTGGTCAACATCTGGCTGAACGCTATCCAGATGGGAAAGGCGGTACATCGGTGCGACCCGGTTATACCTTTGCAGACATACCACAAAATCAGGAAACTGGAGCACTCGGTAAAAGTAGCACTGAACAGTTGAGCAGTGTAGTTCAAGCCCTGATTATTGAGACAAAAGATTTGAATAAACAGGAGCTAGATCTTACCCCAGAAAGACTAAACATTTCCTCAGGCGCTACGAGTTTTGATGCAACTCAGGTACAAACAATCAGAAAGTCCATTGGTACCCTCCTAGCAACCAATATGATCGATCAACTGAGACGGATGGCACAGGACGGAATGGCTAGAATTGTCATCACTGATGGTGAGATTATGACCAAACTCACCTTTAACATTACGACAAACGACTTACAGGAGAAGCAACAACAGAATTACAACCAGAATACCAATCGCACTCAAATTGGTGGCAGTGCTGGTGCTTTATGGTGGAAAGTTAAGGCAAGTACTGATAATACCAATCTCAACGTTAACGCTATGAATGAGAAATCATTCGACCAAACCACCATGAGCACTGAAATGATTGGTCAGGTAAAAGTGCGGTTCAAAACTGAATCATTTCGACCGTATACCCCATCTACACCCGCATCTGAGGCTACTCCTGCAAAGCCGACTTGAAACGTCTAGGTTTTGTTTAAAGGTAAGCTATTCAATTAATTTGCTTAGTGCTAGATTGGTTCGACTAAACTATCGGGCAATGTCTATCGTTGCCTGATAGTTCCTACACAATTATGGGGTTTGGACATACCATTCCTTTGAACAATATGACTGCTCACATTACGCTTGGAAATCTAATCGGGTTGATTATTGAAGAATTGTCTACTACTTTTGAACAAACTGTAAACCCTGGTGGTTTATATAAAATGCACACCATAGATGCTAATCTTCCCGTACCAGCAGAACTTCTTAACCTGCAAGTCCGGGATATAGAACTAGACCTTCCTGCTCATATACATCTGCGATCTGCTCCATTATCAACGGCAAAAACAACCCAGTTGATGTTGACCTTGCCTTCACCCTTAGAAACCTTACCTTTGGGGCGTTTAGGGCGAGTTCGTATTACAATTGAACCGAAGCAAAGCTTTTTCATTGAAGGATCGTGAGTAACAATTCTCCTAACGATAGTAATGCCAATGAAAATCTGGAATGGGAATTGTCTGAGTTAGTTGATGCAATCTCTGCGGAGATTGATGAAGCTCAAAACACCCTTTCCTTAAAATCTCACGTTCGTGATTTATCTTTTTCTATTAAGAAGCTTAGTTTTGATATTGAAATCAAAGCCCGACGGACTTCTGATGGTAAGTTTCGATTCCGTACCATAAATCCTGACGAGACTAGCGCGACTATTCTTAGGCTAGATTTTGCTCAAGTAATTCAGAGTCAGTTAACTGAAGTTCGCAAGCCAATTAGCAATAACTTATCGATTGCAAGTATTAGTAGTATAGAATTTTTAACTGATATCAACCCTGATGAAATTAAAGCTTTGGGTGTTATTGGCATTAGTTCAGTGGATGACTTAGAACGCTATCCTAAAAATCCACAGATCCTTGCAGAGTTAAGCCGGAAAACTCAAATTAAAGAGGATCGGATACGGATGTGGCGACAGTTACCATTTATAACTAGAGTCCATCCAGATAGTGGAAATCCTGGTAGTACAGTAATCATTAAGGGAGGAAATTTTGGTGATTTGTCTGACTCGAATATACAAGTTTTTTTTCAGCATAAATTAGTTAAGATTAAAGAGCAACAAGAAACAAAATTAATTATAGAAATACCATTAGAAGCGAGAGGGAGTGGTTCTATTTTTGTCCGGACAAATAACCAAGTTACAAATCCCATCCAATGGACAGTAACTAAGGCTTTATCAAAATTAAAAATTGGTGATTATAGAACAATTGATCGCATTGATCCACTGCTTAATGCAGAATTAGGCCCAGCAGATGTCATAAGTTTGATATTTCGGGGTTTAGCTTATATTGATTCTAAAGATGGGGTTAGAAAACCAGATTTAGCAAGGAAGTGGGAAATCTTGCCTTCACCAGAAAAGCCTAAACATTTTACGGTTCATTTACAGGATAACATTTATTTTCACAATGAAGATTTACTCACTCCTGAAGATGTAAAATTTACTTATGAGAAAATTTTGGAGTTGGAAAAATCACCTTGGCACCAGCTAGCCAAATGCACAATTGAAGATATAAGAGTCCCAGATGATAAAAAAATAATTGATTTCGTTTTAAAGCCCGAAACTAATAGTCAGGCACTAGCAGGGCTTATAAAGCTTTTGACTATTGGGATTGTACCGAAAGAGATTTACCAACGCGATCCATATAGGTTTGCTCAGAAGCCAGTTGGTTGTGGACCATTTCAATTTGAAAATTTTATCCCTGGTCAAACAATTGAATTAACTGCTTTTTCAAAATACCTACAGGGAAAGCCAAAATTGGATCAGATCAGTATTCGGATGGGAATGAATGATGACGAGTTAATGCAAATGCTCGATGATTTCCAACCCATCATTGTTAACTTTCCTTATTCAGAACAATTGAAAAGTAAATTGAGCAATAGCACGCGATATCTCCTAAATTTAGAAGGTATTCCTTCTCTATTAACTGTCGAATCTAAACAAATCCAAGAGCGCTCACCTAACAGATTTAACTCTAATTTTAATGCACATTTATGGCACTTAAGAGAATAAATAGGGCTTGCTGAAAAAGTAACAGAATAAGGAAAAGAATGATTAACTAGCGAATGAAGTTAGAAGGGTAAATAAGTTTTTTTGGAGGGAAGGAGTTAACAGATAACTTTTCATAATCTATTCCCCAAAAAAAGTAATTGAATAAAAAAATTGACCCCGAAATCTGTCTAAGAATCACAGAGAGATTCATGACTAAAAAAGTAATAAGTAATTAAACAAAATTAATTACATAACCAGAAAATAATGATTTATAATAAAAAAATACTCTAAATCTCAAAAATCTATGATGTTACTTAAAGAAATGAATCTCGAAATGTTACATCTTTTAAACAGAATAAGTCGCTCAAGTAAATTTCCTCAAGTCAGAAATAGAGCCCAATGTATAATCCTGATTTATCAGGGGTTTTCTCCCGACCAATTAATAACAATATTTAGAATCAGCCGAAAAACTCTATATAATTGGTTAACTCGATGGGAAAAAAGTGGATTTGTCGGTCTATATAATGAAAAAGGAAGAGGGAGAAAAGCTAAATTAAACCCATCACAAATAGCACAAGTAAAAGAGTGGGTGAAAGCCGAACCCAAAAATCTCAATAAAGTCGTGACAAAAATTGATAAAGCCTGGGGGATTGAGGTAAGTAAAGAAACCATAAAAAGAATTATAAAAAAGTTGAATATGCTCTGGAAAAGAATGAAAAGAGGATTAAGCAAAACCCCTGATGAATGGGAGTTAGAGGTAAAAACACCAGAATTATTAAAGCTGAAAGAACAAGATAAAAAAGGAGAAATTGATTTAAGATATTTAGATGAAAGTGGATTTTCTTTAACGCCGTACATTCCTTATGGTTGGCAAGAGAAAAATGCCACAATAATTCTCAAAAGTTCTCAAAGTAAAAGAATAAATGTGCTGGGATTAATGAATTGTAGAAATGAATTATTTTCGGAAATTCACCTCCAAACAATTGATAGTAAAACAGTGATTAAATTTTTAGATAAATTTAGTGACAATCTAACTAAATCTACTGTGGTTGTTCTCGATCAAGCTTCAATTCATACCAGCGATCGCTTCCTCTCAAAATTATCTGAATGGGAGCAAAAGAATTTAAAACTATTTTGGCTACCTACCTACTCACCCAAGCTAAATTTAATCGAAATCTTATGGAAATTTATTAAATATGAATGGATTGAAGTTGATGCTTACGCAAGTTGGTCAAGCTTAGTTAAATATCTGAAAAAAGTGCTTGGTAACTTAGGCCAAGAATATGTAATTAATTTTGTTTAGGTACTTAACATAAAAGAATATTCTCAAGTTTCAATCCAAATGCCAATTCAGTCAACATTTGGATTGAAAGTTTTTAAAATTTCTGAATTTTTAGCATACTAGGTGATCCAGAATCTGGATTTTTAATTAGGGAGTCCAGGCGGTTTTGGAACCCTGACCCCAGAAACCATCATATTTTTTGACTTTGATATCCCCCAAAACTTGAACCTGACAAGCTAAACGGCGGGTGCTACCAGAGGAATGGGGCGGAAGGGAAAGGCGGGTTTTCTCTTTCCATTGGAGTTCGGAGACTTCCCCTTCAATTTCCACGCAACAAGTCCCACAGGTGCCAAACCCGTGACAGTTTATTAGGGACGCTTGACCATTATAGAGATCAATTCCATTTTCTAATAGGACTTTACGGAGATTTGCACCGCGATCGCAAGTGATAGTTTTCCCTTGAGCTTGAATTTGTACCATTTTTCCCTGAATAAAAGTTATGCAATGATTCTTAACTAAATTGTTACTTTTTTCAAGCCCAAAACGAGAGATTTAAAAGTAAAATCATAGTGAAAAAGAAAAAATTAGCTGTGATTGATGATTACAAGCCAATAGAGGTCACAACGCCAAACCCTAAAGCTAAAATGTAATGAAATGCTGACATCTGTGGCAATATCAATTAATTGTTAACTATAAATCTTAGAACCTATGACTAATCCACTTTGGATCTACGATACCACATTAAGAGACGGCGCCCAACGGGAAGGATTATCGCTATCTCTTGATGATAAATTGCGAATTGCGCGTCAATTAGATAGTTTAGGAATACCTTTTATTGAAGGGGGATGGCCGGGGGCTAATCCTAAAGATGTGCAGTTTTTTTGGAAGTTGCAAGAACAACCCTTAATTAATTCAGAAGTAGTGGCATTTTGTTCGACAAGACGACCTAATAGTAATGCCGAAGAAGATGATAATTTAAAAGCAATTTTATCCGCAGGAACGCGCTGGATCACGTTATTTGGGAAATCCTGGGATTTGCACGTTATCGAAGGATTGCAAACCACTCTCACAGAAAACCTGGCAATGATTGAGGATACGATTAAATTTTTTAGGAGTCAAGGAAGACGGGTAATTTATGATGCAGAACACTGGTTTGATGGCTATAAAAATAATCCTAATTATGCTTTACAAACCTTAATTACGGCGGCACAAGCGGGGGCAGAATGGTTGGTTTTTTGTGATACGAATGGAGGGACTTTACCCCATGAAATTACTCAAATTGTTCGGGATGCAATTCAAGTCACAAAAGACTTAGAAACACCCTTTCCTCTGCAATTTGGGATTCATACTCATAATGATTCAGGAACAGCGATTGGTAATGCGATCGCGGCTGTATTAGAAGGGGTAAATATGGTACAAGGAACAGTTAATGGTTATGGAGAACGCTGTGGAAATGCCAATCTTTGTACTTTAATTCCCAATTTTCAGTTAAAATTAGGCTATAATTGTATTAAAGATGAACAGATTAAAAGACTTACAGAAGTTAGTCGGTTTGTTAGTGAAGTCGCCAATTTAGCCCCGGATGATCACGCGCCTTTTGTGGGATTATCTGCCTTTTCCCATAAGGGAGGAATTCATGTTTCTGCGGTACAAAAAAATCCCTTAACCTATGAACATATTCCCCCGGAAACTATTGGAAATCAACGGCGAATTGTGGTTTCTGATCAAGCGGGTTTAAGCAATGTTTTAGCAAAAGCTAGAACCTTTGGGATCGATTTAGATCGAAATAATCCCGCCAGTCGTAAAATTCTACAACAACTGAAGAATTTAGAAAATCAGGGCTATCAATTTGAAGCGGCGGAGGCGAGTTTTGATTTATTAATGCGAGAAGCATTAGGGACGCGCAAAGCCTTTTTTATGTTAAAAGGATTTCAGGTACATTGTGATAAATTCAGTGATGAAATTTGCCATGCTTTAGCAACGGTGAAAGTTGCGGTTAATGGTGAAGATATTTTAGAAGCAGCCGAGGGAAATGGCCCTGTATCAGCCTTAGACGCAGCTTTAAGAAAGGCATTGGTTAATTTTTATCCGATGATTGCTGAATTTAAACTACGAGATTATAAGGTTAGAATTCTCGATGGAGGTTCAGGAACATCAGCAAAAACTCGGGTTTTGGTAGAGTCCAGTAACGGTCAGCAACGCTGGACAACCGTAGGAGTTTCTACTAATATTATTGATGCTTCCTATCAAGCTGTTGTGGAAGGGTTAGAATATGGTTTATTGCTCAAACAGCAGCAGGAAACTCCTGTAGGGGTGGTTACGGTAGTGTAACTTGCCAAACCAGAAACCGGGTTTCTGAAGCTAGATATAATTATCACCAACAACTCACCCAGAAACAGGGTTTCTGACAATTTGTTTGGTCAGTTAGTCCTCAAACGAGATTTCTTAACTCTCAGGAGAAAAATATGCAGAATCAACAACAAGTATCGGGTGCTTTTGCCTTAATTGATAGTCTCAAACGTCACGGCGTTAAACATATTTTTGGCTATCCAGGTGGGGCAAACTTACCAATTTATGATGAACTTTATCGAGCAGAACAGGCGGGAGATTTACAACATATTCTGGTGCGCCACGAACAAGGAGCCGCCCACGCCGCCGATGGTTATGCGAGGGCGACGGGTAAAGTCGGTGTCTGTTTAGCCACCTCTGGCCCCGGCGCCACCAACCTCGTCACCGGGTTAGCAACAGCCTACATGGACTCGGTGCCGATGGTTGCTATTACCGGACAGGTGCCACGAGGGTCTTTAGGAAGTGACGCCTTCCAAGAAATTGATATTTATGGCATTACTTTACCCATTGTTAAACATTCTTATTTAGTGCGAAATCCGGCGGATATTTCCCGCATTGTGGCAGAAGCATTTTATTTAGCAAATAGTGGCCGACCGGGGCCAGTTTTAATTGATATTCCCAAGGATGTTGGCATTGCTAAAATTGATTATCATCCCGTTGAACCTGGCCAAGTTACACTCATGGGATATCGACCTACAGTTAAAGGAAACCCTCGTCAAATTCACCAAGCTTTAAAGTTAATTCAATCGGCAGAAAAACCCTTGTTATACGTCGGAGGAGGAGCGATTATTAGCAATTCCCATGCCGAAATTCAAGAACTCGCTGAACGATTTCAAATTCCGATTACCACAACATTAATGGGGAAAGGAGTCTTTGATGAAAATCATCCTTTATCATTAGGAATGTTGGGAATGCACGGCACGGCGTATGCTAATTTTGCCGTCTCAGAATGTGATGTTTTAATTGCTTTAGGAGTGCGGTTTGATGACCGAGTAGCGGGTCAAGGTAATGACTTTGCTAAAAATGCTAAGGTGATTCATATTGATATTGATCCAGCAGAAGTCGGAAAAACACGGCAACCCGATGTTCCGATTGTTGGAGATGTGCGTCAAGTGTTAATTGATTTGTTGCGTCACGTTCATGAATTAGGAGATAGTATTGATCCTCAAAAAACTCGTTTTTGGTGTCAACATTTAACCCAATTGCGCTTAGAATATCCCTTAGAAATCCCCCATCCTGAAGCTGGAATTTCCCCGCAAGAAGTGATTGTAGAAATTTCTCGTCAAGCTCCCCATGCCTTCTATACAACGGATGTCGGACAGCATCAAATGTGGTCGGCTCAATTTCTAAAAACAGGGCCGCGTCGGTGGATTTCTAGTGGCGGTTTAGGGACAATGGGATATGGAATTCCGGCGGCTGTGGGTGCAAAAATAGCCTTACCCCATGAACAAGTAATTTGTATTAGTGGGGATGGAAGTTTCCAAATGAATATGCAGGAATTGGGAACGATTTCTCAATATAATATTGGCATCAAAGCTGTGATTTTAAATAATGGTTGGTTGGGAATGGTACGACAGTGGCAACATTTATTTTATGATGATCGCTATGAAGCTACGAATTTAGAAAAAGGCAGTCCGAATTTTGCCAAATTAGCCGATGTTTATAATATTCGGGCGCTGAATATTTCCCGTCGGGAAGAGTTAGCAAATGCGATCGCTGAATTATTAGCTAATGATGGCCCCATGTTATTAGATGTGCAGGTAACGCGCAATGAAGACTGTTTCCCAATGGTAGCTCCCGGTCACAGTAACGATGATATGATGGGTGTGAACTACCCACACTTCTCTACGAGTAAGTGTGGGCTTCCAACTTCGACGGGGATAGCATCTGATAGAACAGAAGTTTTACCCGAAGACTGACATTCCCTCAGATTGGCAGTATCGCTAGTTCCTAACGACAAAATCCGCAAGGCTTCATTCTTGATATTTATGGAAGCGTTTATATCTCGGTCATGAGTTGTTTGACAATGTTCGCAAGTCCAACTTCTAACATCAAGCGGTAAACTACCTACTTGATTTAGACAGACGTTACAAGTTTTAGAAGACGGGAAAAATCT